>JAJZJV010000033.1 GCA_021809925.1 Microcaldota archaeon
CTATAAGCGCGAAGCGGTAAAACTGTTTGGTATAGAACTGAATAATTTTGCTAATCTTTCAGGCTATATTGCTGCAAAGAGATCTGTTTTCATAACAGACCATAAGGGAATCGTGCGCTACAAATGGGTATCTGATGATCCAACAGTCGAGCCAAATTACGATGAGATAAAGACGGCATTGGAATCTGCAAGCAAGGAATGATAAAAATAGACCAATGATTTATGCCTCTACTCTCTCAACCATCTCAAGTCCATTAATGAAGTCTTCCCTTATTTTTCCAAGAAGCTCCTTGTATTCCTTTCTCTCCTCCTTTGGTATTATGTGAAATAGCCACATAGAGAATAGGTGGTCATTGATGTTTGAATTTACAACTTCCTCAACATCACCCTCACCAATGTCCTTCCACTTATCATTAAATGCGACAGCGGTCTCGCTGCCTATTGCATCCTTATCAAAATCTCCATCTCCGTGTACATATTTAAAAGTCTTCCAAGAATGATTTGAGGACAAGGCAGCTATAAGCATAGCTTTTTTTCTGAATTCAGCATCTTCCTGACAAAAATTTTTTTTCTTCGCAACTTTTTTTACCACAGAAACAAAATACCCATATTTATTGAAGATCATCCTATTCGGCATCCAATCAACCACACATTCCCTATCTTATTAGAGAGCATATACTTAATAAGACCACTGATGAATGCTCTCTATTCCGAGCACAACTGATGAATTTAATCTTCGTTGTGCTTTCTTTACATCTGGTCTAAAAGTACCACCCGAAGAAAACCTTATATAAATATTCATTACAATTGTTAAATCTAATTGCATGTGATTGTATGATAACAGGAATAGAAATAAGCAAGGTAGAAGCGAATAGGAATCTCAATGATGTTATATCCAACATGAAATTCAATATCAACTTTGATGATGTTAAAGTCGAGAACGAAACAGTGAACGTTGGGTTTACTTTTACTGCAGTATATGAGAAAGGCGAACCTAGCCACGAAGAGACCGTCGGAGATCTCAAGATAATCGGAACAATAATATCAAAAGAGGGAAAGAAGGAGACAGAAGAGATCAGCTCAACATGGAAGAGCAAGAAAACACTTCCAATAAGGTTCGCAGAAGATGTCATAAACCTTCTCAACTTTGAATGCGGAGCAAGAGGCACCTTGGTAGCATACTCTATAGGATTTGCAGCGCCTCTCCCATTATCGAGGGCAAAGCTCCAAGAGACTAAGGCAGGCTCCGGAGCCGCATAATCTCAATCTCTTTTTATTTTCTCTTTCAGGCACCCTTTCTGGTGCATTGCCTGTGATTGTGATGGAAGAAAAGGAGATATCAGGCATAGTTCTAGATGTGGATTATGTAAATATTGATGGGAATAGCAGAATACGAGTAACCCTAAAGAGTTCTGGAAAGACAATTCCATTGATCGATCCGGAATTCAGGCCTTATTTTTATCTAATACCAAAAAGCCCAAATCTTGGCCATGAATCTCTTGCATCAACAACCATAATTGAGAATGGCGAGACGATACGCGTTGCATCTGTGGATTCTGCTGATGTCAGCCTCTCAGGAAAGCCTACAAAGGCATTCAAGATCTTTGTAGAGAACACAAAGTACGTTCCAAAACTCAAGGACTACTTTGCGGAGTTTGGTGTATGCTATGAATACGATATCCTTTTCTGGAAGCGCTACCTGATCGATAAGCAAATAGTCCCCCTTCAAGGCGTACTTGCAAAAGCTGAGGAGAGAGACAACACTCTTCTAATAAAAGAGATCCTGCCTGCGAAGGCTCCTGAAGAGAAATTAACACACATCTGCTTTGACATAGAAACATATAATCCATTAGGAATACCGAGGCCGGACAAAGATCCTGTCATAATGATAAGCTATGCCGATGCCCAGAAGAGCGCGATGCTTACTTTCAAAGAAGTAAGCAAGAACTTTGTAACCACACTATCTGGTGAGAAAGAGATAATATCTGAGTTTGTTAGTATAATCGGGAGAGGAGACTACGATCTGATTGTAGGCTACAACTCCTCAAATTTTGATATACCTTATCTAATGGATCGTGCAGACGCAAACAAGGTTGATTTCAGTATATCAAGATATGGGGAGAAGGCAAGAAAAGAACATCACGGTCTGGTCGAAACAGTAAAAATTCCAGGAAGAATAAACCTGGATATTTACACTGTGGTCAAGTTCGTGCACATCGTCGGCGCATCTGAAAAATTGATAAAGGTCAACAGGCTTACTCTCGGAGACGTTTATGCAGCAATAACTGGAGACAAGAAATTAATGGTGGAAAAACGCGAAATCTGGCAGATGTGGGACGGTACAAAAGAAGAATTAGATGAACTGTCAGAGTACTCAATGGCAGATTCCATCTCCTTAAATAAACTCTTTGAATTCTTCATGCCCTTAGAGATAGAAATATCCAAAGTCGCAGGAACAACCCTCGCGGAGACCAGCATATCAACAACAGGCCAGCTTGTAGAGTACATTCTCATGAGATACGCCAGAGAAAATAATGAGATGATACCAAACAAACCCTCAGAACGCGATATAAAAGATAGGTTAAGCAATCCAATAGAAGGCGCGTATGTCAAGTCTCCAGAAGCTGGAATATATGATAGCATCGCAGTATTCGACTTCCGCAGCCTATATCCCTCAATAATAATAGCGCACAATATAGATCCATCAACAATCTGCGATGATGAAAAGGAAGATCATTTCTCAACCCCTATAAATACGATGTTCAAAAAGAGCCCCCCAGGCATAATACCAAAAGTCCTCCGCATGCTCATAAACGAGAGAAAGGAAGTCAAAAAAGCGTACAAAGAAGATCCAAACAACATCTCTCTCGGAGCAAGATCTCAGGCACTCAAGATAATCGCAAATTCCTTTTATGGGTATCTTGGCTATGCCAGATCTAGGTGGTATTCCAGGGATTGTGCTGCTAGTGTTACCGCCCTTGGGAGAGCTTACATAATGAAGATCATGGAAGACGCAGAAAGATCTGGTTTCAAGGTTCTTTACGGAGATACAGATTCCATCTTTCTCCAGCTTGGTTCTAAGAATAAAGAAGATGCCATCGGATTCATGAAGAAAGTAAACGAATCCCTTCCTGAGATGATGGAGCTTGAGCTCGATGACCTCTACACTCGCGGAGTATTCGTTGGAAAACGCGGGAGCAGCGGCGGCGCAAAGAAGAAGTATGCAATGCTCTCAGAATCTGGAAGAATAAAAATAAAAGGATTCGAGCTTGTAAGAAGGGACTGGTCTAATATCGCCAGAGAGACACAGAAGAAGGTATTGGAAACCATACTAAAGGAAGGCAGCAAGGAGAAGGCAGTCAATATACTCCGCGACGTTGTAAGGGACCTGAAGGCAGGGGCTGTAGAGAAAAAGGACCTGGTAATATATACTCAACTCAGAAAGAAGATAGATAGCTACGACTCCAACTCCCCAGAGCTCGCCGCAGCAAAGAAAGCAATAAAGAGAGGTGACAAAAGGCGCGACGAGCTGGAAAATGCGGCTCTCGGATATATAATAACGAAAACAGGGAGCAGCATATCAGACAAAGCAGAGCTAGAGGAATTTGCAAAAGATTATGATCCTGACTATTACATCAATCACCAGGTAATTCCTGCAACCCTGAAGATACTGAAAGAATTGGGCTTCTCCGAAGACGAATTGAAGAATGGCGGAGCCCAAAAAAGACTGTGATACAATGGCAGAATATAATTTCGAAGAACTCAAAAAAGTGGCTAAAGCATCGAGCGAAGCGCTTGAGCATTCGCGCAGTGCAGTAAAGGATGGAAGAACTCTCTTGGAAGTTGCTGAAGAGATAGAATCCTTCATTAAAAATAAGGGATATGCTCTTGCATTTCCCGTGAACATCTCTATAAATGAGATAGCGGCACACTATACTCCTGGGTGCGATGATACGTCTGTTTTCGAAAAAGGAGACGTTGTAAAAATAGACCTTGGTGCAAGAAAAGGCTTTTACCTGGGGGACTGCGCTATAACCATAGACCTCTCTGAAGGCAAACATGAAAAGATGATACATGCTGCAGAGGAAGCTCTGGAAGCTGCGACAAGCCTGGTAAAAGCTGGCAGAAGGGTTTGCGAGATCGGTAGGGAGATAGAATCCGTCTCCAAGAAGTACGGTTTTATCCCTGTAAAAAACCTCGGCGGTCATTGTATAGAGGAAGAAGAATTGCACGCAAGCATATTCATCCCAAATTACGACAATGGAGATCAGACAATGCTGGAGGAAGGCCAGATAATATCAATAGAGCCATTCCTTACAAATGGGGCTGGTTTTGTGAAGGAGACAGAAAATGTTGAGATATTCCAGAAAGGAGGAGATATCCGACCACGACTACCAGCAACAAGAGAAATAGTTGAGTACATAGATAAAAATTATTTAACATATCCCTTTGCAATGAGATGGCTTGAAAGGTCTTTTGATGGCTTTAAGGCCAGAAGGGCAATCTCAGAGCTTCTCGGAGGAGGCGTTCTGGAAGAGTTCCCAGTCCTTGTCGAAGAAAAAGGCGGGATTGTTGTCCAGGCAGAGAAGGAATTCATTGTAGAGAAAGATTCGTGCACAGTGCTTACTCACTGAAGTCACTTTCTCTTTCTATCTTTATTAAATACTGCGACTATCTTCCTGAATTCGTTTGGAGATTCAAAGTTGTGGTATACACTTGCAAAGCGTATGTATGCTACGGGATCTAGCTTAAGTAGCTCTCTAATAACCCTGTCTCCTATCTCTCTGCTTCCAACCTCTCTCTTTCCCCTGGCCCTAAGGTCCCTCTCTATCTTTGCGACTACTGCCTCCATCTTTTCCCTACTTATCGGCCGTTTTTCACAGGCTCTTGTTATTCCATCGAGTATCTTGTTCCTATCGAAGCTCTCTCTTGTGTTATCTTTCTTAATCACAGTCATGTTAAAAAGATCTATCTTTTCGTAAGTCGTAAATCTCTTCTTACATGACGAGCACATCCTTCTTCTGCGTATGCTGTTTCCGTCTATTGCTTCCCGTGAATCAAGAACTTCAGACTCGCTCTTACCGCAAAAAGGGCATCTCATTTGCACACTACTTGTAGCATTAGGCTACTTCGAATACAATATATTGTGTATAAACATTTAAATGGGATGGTGCTTTATACTGTTATCCCGTGATGATCCCATGATAATAGAAATATATACTGATGGCGCGTCAAGGAGAAATCCTGGGAAAAGTGCCTCTGGATATCTATTCTTGAATGAAAAGGGAAAGCCTCTTTTCAGCCACGTCTTCTATAATGGAATATGCACAAACAACAAAGCGGAGTACATAGCAATAATAGAAGCCCTTAAAATGGCTGCGTCCTCTTATGGTAAGGAGAATGAGATACGGCTGTATTCCGACAGCGAGTTTGTTGTGAACCAACTCAATGGTAAGTATAAGATCAGGGAAGCGCACCTCAAGCCCCTATACAATGAAGCGATTGCCTTGCTTAAGACCTTTTCAGGTTTTTCAATCCAGAGTGTAAGGCGAGAAAACAAAAACATTGCGAGCGTTGACCATGAACTGAATATGCTTCTGGATAGGATAGAGAAGAATACTCCAAATTCACAAAAGACGAGAGCCGAAAGACAGCGAACACTATGAGATTACCAGATAACTTTAAATATCAAATGCAGCCTATTTTTATTGGTTTTGCGGCACTCTTTATAAAGCATTACTTGAAATAAAACGGTATTTTTCATGACCGAGAACAACCCAGACTCTCCAAAGGAAGGCCTGAAATCAGACACCAGCAACGCCCAAGCAAAAGAGGCTTATACAAAGGCAGGTGTCTTTTTCGAACAGAACAAGTTTGAGGAAGCAATAGGATTATACACAGACGCCATAAATATAGATCCATCTTACGCCAGTGCCTATTTTAACCGGGCACTGTCCTATGCAATATTAAACAGATACTCTGAAGCCATGGCCGACGCCCAGAAAGTGTTGTCCCTCGAGCCTGAGAGCTTCGATGCCCCTTATGTGATGGGTATAATATATGAGTATCAGCACGATTACGAGACTGCGACGAGCTGGTACGAGAAAGCGCTCAGCAGGAATCCGGGCTATGAACAAGCAAGAGCCAGACTTGAACAGATAAAGAACAGACTAACACCAGTCCCAGCCACATTAGAGGAACAAAAAAGCACAACCCTACAAACACAATCTGAGAATACTGTGGTACAGGAGGGCCAGCTGAAGAAGGTCAAGTGGCACAAATCAAATATTACTTTTAAGGACGTAGTCGGGATGAAGAAGGAGAAGACTCTAATCTACGAGAACATAATACTTGCAATAAAGAAACCAGAACTCCTTAAGGCATATGGCAAGAAGATGGGCCTCGGAGTCATATTCTATGGTCCGCCAGGATGCGGAAAGACCTACTTTGTCAATGCGATAGGCGGAGAGACAGGATCAAATGTAATGATTGCAAGGATAAACGAGATCGTAGATATGTATGCGGGAAATACTGAAAAGAACATGCATGCGATATTCGAGCAGGCAAGGAATAACACTCCTGTGGTGGTATTCTTCGATGAGATAGATGCTCTCGGTGGCAAGCGCGATGGAGGGGGTGGCGGAGGGGACCAACAGAATTTCATGAGAATGGCTGTAAATCAATTCCTCCAGGAGATGGATGGTGTGGAGAAGAATCCCGAAGGCATATTCGTAATAGGCGCTACAAACCAGCCATGGGACATAGATCCTGCGCTAAAGCGAAGCAAACGATTCGGAGAAGCAATATATATACCACCGCCAGACTACAAAACAAGGAAGCAGGCATTCATATATAACACAAGAAAGATGCCAATAGGCAGAATCAATTTTGGCAGGCTCGCAAGGGCAACCGTTGGCTTTTCCCAGGCGGACATAGAAGAGATATCTGACAAGGCTGCTCTAATACCTGCAGCAGAGGAAGACAGAACCGGAAAGAGCCGGAAGATCCTGATGCGCGACTTCATTAGGATGATAAAGACACACGGAAACACGCTAGATGAATGGTATGCTATGGTAAAGAAGCAGATAATAAGCAAGACCGAGACCCAAATCGTTGACGGCAAGAAACAGACGATAGTTAAGGAGGGGAAGCTCTCCGCAGAAGAAAAGAGCAAGTACAAAGCCTTAATCAAGGACGTAAAGAGGAATAGCAACCCCATTTATTCTTTAATAAAGAAGGCCATAAGATACATCTCGCTTTACGCAGTGTGATATCTCTTTTTAAATATTTTCAGAAAAGCAGTAATCATGAAAGAACTCTTTCCATTGAACGTGGGGATAAGCAAGATACGAGGCATGCTTAAAATAATAAAAGAGAACGGTGGATCTATGGAGCTCTCAAGGCTTTCCAGCTATTCCGAAGAGGACATAGGAGATCTATTGCTCCTAATAGAAGCAACAAACCTCCTAAATCTCTCTAAGGTCAAGAATACCACAATAATATTGACAGAAAAGGGAAAGTCTCTGACACTTGCAAATTCCTCAAAGCTTCTAAGAGATGAAATAATAAAGATAGAGCCATTCAAAAGCGTCCTCACTGCAGTATCAAAAGAGAGGATGACAACCACCGACATATCAGATTATCTTCAGTCTAAAAAGATAATCTTCCATGCAGATGAGAAAACAAACGTCCTACTTCTCAAAAACCTGCTGTTAAACTGGTGCATACGCACGAAGATGCTTAAGTATAATAGCAAAAAAGATCTATGGTGCGCTTTCTGATTCTATTTGGCCAGATCCGCATATACTCTGTCCACAATATCTAAGAAATCGCTGCTCCTCTTGTTCCTGGGCCGCCCAAGCCTGACGTTTTCGACTACTTTGATATGTGTTGGTTTGTCTGAAAGGATGATAATTTTGTCGCTCGCCTCAACCGCCTCTTCAACATTATGTGTCACCATTATAACACAACTAACAGAGATACTTTTGTTCCTTAGCATCTCTATGACGTCTGCCCTCAATGCGCTAGCAGTAAGCTCATCTAATGCGCTGAAAGGTTCGTCCATCAAAAGTACTCTCGGATCTGAAGCTATCGCCCTTGCCATTCCAACACGCTGTTTCATGCCTCCGCTAAGTACATTCGGATATGAATCCTCAAATCCCCCAAGTCCGAAACTTTCTAGAAGCGTGGTTGCCTTCTTTCCCCTATCTTCTTCACCCATCTCGGTTCCAGACAAGCCAATTTCCACATTCTCTAAGTTAGTTAGCCAAGGCAGAAGTGCAAAATCTTGAAATACGAAAGAGATGCCTCTAGTCGGCCCGTTTATATCCTTTCCCATATATAAAATGCGACCACCTGTTTGTGCGATAAGTCCAGCAATTATCCTAAGAAGCGTACTTTTTCCACAGCCAGAAGGCCCCACAAGCGATACGAATTCTCCAAAATGTGCTGAGAAAGATATATTATCTATAATTTCTGTGCCACTCTGGCCATACGAGAAAGATACATTCTCTATCTTCAGCATCTCCTCCTTTCTACTTGTAGACATCAGACACCCTCTTATAGACTCTTTTCCATATGAACGTATTTATTAATAAGATCATTGCTGTAAGGTTGAGAAGGCCCAGAAGCATCATTTCAAAATTCCCAGATGCAAGAGAAAGGTCAAGAAACTTTCCCATACCTATTCCAACCGAACTTATAACACCACTCCCACTGCCACCTATTCCTGTGGTAGTGAAATACTCTGCAACGATGCTTGCATTCCACTCTGCAGCTATTGCTGTCACGCTTCCAGTAACTAATCCTGGCAAGAGCGCCTTAATATAAATATTTTTCCACGCCTTCCATTTCTCCACACCGAATACTTTCTTAACTTCCATTATCTCAGGGTTAAGACCCCTCAGATTTCCTACCGCACTGAATATCACATACCATATCCCGCTAAGAAAGAAGACTGACAAAGCCACAAGCTCACCATTCTTGAGTGAGTATGCAATTGCTGGTAGTATTATTGTTGCGGGAATTGAAGAAAGGATTTGAAAAAGCGCAAGGTATCTCTGGCCATGCTTTGCTATAAATACGATGTATGCAGACAATGGCACCGCGATAACCATAAATATGGCGAACACCCCCCACACTCTTACAAAAGTAGCGGCAAGGCTAAGGAGAACAAACGATTCTTGGGCAACTATATCTGGATGCTTAAATAGCACATACCCTGAGACCAGAATAAGCAGAAATACAAACGGGTATAGTATGGTCTTAAGTGAGTGTTTATCAGCTTCTTGACCTACTTTCTTTATCAAATGCCTCTTTGGTTGACTTGCTCTCTTCGCAAATCCTGCTCCAAAGTAAGTAACCTTCTTTATGAATAATTCATTAATGTCAAAATGATAGCGTTTCCTCTCTTTTTTGTAATTCTCCCTGCTGTATCTATATGCATAATTCTGTAGCGGAACGAAGAACAAGAACCGGGTTCCAATAACAAACAGTATGAAGATTATAATACCTAAAATATAACCAAATGTCTGACCTCCGCTTGCAAGTCCGGTAAGCGCTATTCCTATCCCGTGATGGACTTCATAAGTCGCGCTTCCGGCAGAGAATATCTCGCTTGTAACAAGATAAAAAAGCCCTATAGACCAAGAAAGTATGGA
>JAJZJV010000034.1 GCA_021809925.1 Microcaldota archaeon
TCTCTTTTATCCGGCCTACCTTCTTGAAACCGAGGCTTGAATATAGGCTTATAACTTTCTTGTTAATAGAGAATGTCTCAATCAGCAGTGATCTCATGCCCATGCGCTTGCTGATCTTGAATGCTTCCTTCATCAGGCTGCCTCCGATGCCGAGGCCCCTATAGCCCTTGACAACACCGATACCAAGAGATCCTACATGTGCTTCCTTTTCTCCCTGCCTGCGCACATGCAGAGATCCAACTATACTTCCTTTCACAACAGCTATTAGATGGAGTAGTTCACCTTTCCGAGCAGTAAAAGCTGGTTTGAAAGCCACTCTGCTTCTTGATCTCTATCAAACATCCTGTTTGTATATATAAGTATCTTCCTCAACGAGGCCGTTTATGAACTTTAGAAACTGATCGAGGTCTTCCATCCTCGGAGCCCTTATTGCTCCACTTAACTCGTTCTTCATCGTAAAGCTTCCAACATCTTCACCAGAACAGAGATGGCCCTTATACCCCATTAAACCACTAGTAGATGGTAAACAACAAGAATGTTAATAAATCAGGTCTATGCTTGGCTTTCCAGGCATTGCCCTGCTTGCCCTGTTTGATTTCGATTCTTCTTCCTTTTCTACAAGCACCTTGCATTTAAGCTGCGAGCCAAGATAATCCTCTGCTTCCTTCAGAGAATCGTATTCCTCTTTCTGGGAGAATTGTATACTCTTGATCTCGTTTATCTTCTTAGATAGGCTGAGTATGTATTTTGCAGCCGTTTCCTTGTTTGTTATGCTCTCACTTCCTTTCAGCTCTTGAAGAAGAGTAGAACTGTTTCTTTCAGTGGCAAGCCTATTCTGTATTTCCCGTTTCCAGTCAGATGCGACTATTAGCCGGAATTCCCTTGGCTCCCTGTTCTCCTTCTTCTTCATTAGCTCTGATACCTGCTTCGCATCAACTATTGTACTTTCTAGCAAAGCTTCGAGATCCTCGATGATATCACTTATTACAGACTCATCAGGAGTTGGCCACTTCTCCAAAGAAGCGAATGAATCGTTTCCCAGCATGTGCCAAAGCTCCTCTGAGAGATGCGGAGCCATAGGCTGCAGCATAAGAACAAGATTTGTCATATAATCCTTTACTACTATGCTGTTTACGCCGCCCCTTGAGAAATATCTCCTGAGCTCTATAACGGAATCGTAAATGAGGCTTGTAGCTACATCTCTGAGTGATAGAGTCTCCATCGATGCAGTGGAGTCACGTATCTTTCTATTCAGCTTTGAATAAAGCCAGTAATCTATCTGCTTAAGCCCAGAAGAACCCATGCCTTCTAGGTTCTGGACTATGCTGAACATATATTCGAACCGTTCTTTGATTCCGTTCAGTGCTTCATTGCTGAACTCAGAATCGCTGAAAAGGTCTGCACTGGAGATTACAACTGCTCTGAGAGGGTCCGCCCCGTAATTTCTAATCCCATCAAGGAGTGGGACGATGTTACCAAGGCTCTTGGACATCTTTTCCCCTTCCATGAGCACCATGCCATTTGTAACTATCTGCTTTGGCCAATATGCCTCATCAAATATGGCAACGTGGTTGAAGATGTACATTGTTAAGTGGTTGAATATCAGCTCCAGGGCTGAGTGCCTTGAGGTGTTTTTGTACCAATATGAAAAAGATTCAGAGCACTTCCTTATTGTCTCTGGATCTATCCCAGTAGACTCGGCAACTTTGTCTGCATTGCCTTTTCCAAGAAATACATATCCAAAAAATTCGGGCTTGAGTTTATCTAGTTCTACCTCTCTTATTAGATTTGAGATAGTATAAAAGGACATGTAGATTGTAGAATCGGATAACGATTCTATGATATAGTCTTTGTCGAATGGAAACTTTGTTCCGAGGCCCTGGGCCCTTACGACAGCTCGCAGATCTATCCAACCTATAGCAGATTCAAATGCATTCTTGCTTTTCTCTGGAAGTATGCGCATCTTGCTGTAAGCATTCTGCACAGCTTCCTTCCACGCCTGATTGCCATAATTTATGAACCATTGATTCTCAACTGTCTTTATCACTATCCTTGAGCCACATCTGCAGAATACTGGGCTGCTATTGACAAGAGTATAAACATCAAATGCTTCTCCTGCTGCGATGAGCTCTTTTCGTATGCTCTCCCTTGCTTCAGGCTCACTCATGCCTTCGTATCCCTTTACAATCATCCTACCCCAGTGCGATTCTTCTTTATATTGGAGTTTTGTAGCTGCTTCCAAGAGATCCTCGAGAGAATTCTCATCTGCATTTGTAAGTTTAAGATAAGCCAAAGCAGGCATATCGAGTTCTGATGGAACTAAATCTTTGCCTTCGGTTATCTTCCCAGCCTTCACTTCAATCAACTTCGCTGGCTTAACCATGCTGATATCGTATCCCTGGCCTTTAAGTCTTTGGAGAGCAGCATAGTCGAAGGGAGCATGAGAAGGCACACTCATAACAATACCACTTCCCAGATCTTCCTTTACAAAGAATCCAGGGAATATTGGAAGTATCATCTGATTTATTCCTTTCTTATTTATGCATCTCTTTTGCAGCATCTCTTTTCCGGCCACTTCATTGATTATTGTTATGTCAAATTGATGCTTTAGGGCTTCTGCGCTTGCCTTGGATAAGTAACAATTCCCATCCATCCCCTTTATCTTGCACAAGATATATTGCGCATTTTCAGCAACAAAAAGGTTTGTAACCCCGAAGATTGTCTCTGGCCTATAAGTTACACATAGTACATATGCTTCTTCCCCTTCTACTTTGAATCTGAGAACGGTCTCTTTTTCTATCTCTGGCTCGAGATCATGTTTTGTATCATGCATTCCGACCGCATTATTCTCATTCGGACACCACCCAACAGGATGCTTTCCTTGAGTAAGAAGGCCTTTTTCATTAAGGATCCCGAATTGCCACTCTATAAACTTGCTGAAGAACGGATCTATTGAGGTGAATTTTCTCCTCCAGTCTATGCTGTATCCGGCTTTATGCATTCCCTTCTCGAGCTCCTTTGTAAAATAATTTGCTATATATACAGGATCGGTCATCTTCTCCAGGTCTTCGTCAGGAATGTGAAACAGTTTCATCTCTGCTATCAGATCCTTGTCCTTCTCTATGAATCTTTTTGCAAATGCAAGAACTGGGGTGCCTGTTGCATGAAACCCCATGGGATAGAGGACGTTGTAGCCCTGCATGCGCTTGTACCTCGCAAGGACGTCGGCAGTCCCATAAGTCCTTAAGTGACCTATGTGCTGGGGAGCATTGGCATATGGGAATGCTGCAGTTACCATATATGGTTCCTTTCCGCCTATCTCTCCCTCAAATATCCTGGCTTCTCGCCATGCATCCTGCCATTTCTTCTCAATGCCTTCATAATCGATCATAAATACCTATCCCAGAATTAAATGGATTGGAAAAATACTTATACTATGGGTGCGTTCAGCCCAGATAGCAAAGATCTTTGTCCCGTGTATCTACTTTCATATTTTGGGTATGAAGGCTTTTTAATCCTTTTGATTGAATCAATATCGGGATTCTATGGCCAAAGATTCAGCAGGTTCAGTTATTTTGAAGAACCTTGCGAGAAGGAAAGTGTATCTGATGCTTGGATTGTTTTATCTCCTGGCACTTTATACAGACATACCTGGGGAGTATGGTTTCAAACATCTTTTTGCGCTTGATGACATTGGAATAACATCGATGATGCTGATAATGATTCTATTTATTGTCTTCACCTGGAAGAGGAAAGACGCAAGGCATCTCAAGCTCACAGTCAATCTTGCCGCAGTTCTTGTAGGCATAGCGATAATATTCCAGATTGCTGGCATAATATTTGAATATGGCACGCCTTTCTTTGCTAATGAACCGGTAATTTATGGCTTGATAATACTCTTAATTAACAGGTTTGTATAACAGGTAATATCATGAAAAACGCCAAGAAAAGCTCTTCCATTGAAGGGAAAAATGAGAAGAACCTTATGAGAAGAAGAGTCTTCCTCTTATTTGCAATCACATTTGTAGCATTGTCATTAGCAACGATGTGGGACGAAGTCGCTAATCTCTATTATTTCATAGATGAACTTGGGCTTCTCATAGGATCACTCATAATAATCGTAATATTTGCAGCTATGTGGAGGAAGACTTCTGGAAAGGATCTTGAGAAACAGCTGGATGCTGCACTATTTATTACAACGATAATGATAATTCTAAAGATGTACGGTTACATAATAGAACTGCGCAATCCGATAGCAATTGGGGACGAGATTCCTTTCCTGATAGGAGTAATAATAATGCTATTCAGCAGATTCATATGATTCTGCTCTTTATTTGTAAAAGAGAATACTCCTTCAGGTGCAGTGACACCCTGCTTGAAGATAAGTTATCGACACTTCAAAACCTTAGAATGTTACCTTTATTCCGTCTTTGCATCTTCCTTAACAATGATTCTATTGCTTGAAGGGCTTTTGGCAATATGTCACGTATGCAAAAAAGGATAATGCTGCAAAGAGGCAGATGCCTCCAATCAAGGTTATTAACAGCGCATAGAATCCCGTTGTGGAATTGACCAAGTAATTATCCACGTTTATCTTCCCGCCGAAAAAGTAAGGGTATTCCAATGAGCCGAAAAAGAGGATGGAAAGGAAGACCAGTGCCATTGCAATGCCCTTTGCCCTACTCCTTGTCGGATCTCCAAGTATCAGCGCTGTGGAAAGCAGAAGAAGCAGCACCAGTAGTAGCATGTTTCCCATAGATAAGATGCTTGAAAGAAGGTATGGAAGATAAATCAGTATTGCTATTCCCATCAGGGGATAAGGCAGCAATGAGAATACTGCTCTGAATCTTAAGAGTTCCTTTATTCCAATCACCACGCTTGATAGTAGTATTGCCATAGATACTATTGAAAAGAATACGAGAATCGGGAAGAGATTTATGAAAGATAATGTTAAGCTCCAGTCTACGGTGTTAACTCCAATCCCGCTTGTTCCAGAGGCCAAGACGAATGTCACTATCAATGCTATCAAAAGTGCTGAGACAGAGTAGATCTTTGTATAAAGGCTCTTGTTTCGCTGATCTCCCGTATATTCGCTGTACGCAAGCATTGCATTTCTGCTTATGAAAAAAAGAAGAGCTATAAGCAAGGGCAGTGCATACGCAGTTCCAATTAAGGGAAGCAGCGGTGGATATGTAGCTTCGAAATTGACAATATAAAATATTGCAAATGTTCCAGTTATGCCCCAAAGAGGCATTAGAATAGTCCTGAGCTTCTCATTGTATTCCTTGAATAGAGTGAATAATATAGCTATGCCAACTTCGAGTATAAACATTGTTAAGAATGCCGCGAAGATTATGTAATTCAGAAAGTATAGCAAGTTCATTAATAACTAACCTCGCTTGATATTGGCTTATCCCTGAATATCCCCCTGAGGAATATTACAGTTAATGGAAGTATTGTCAGATAAAATGCCGCGAAGATTACCGTGATTGGTATCAAAGAAGTGGAGGTATTTGCAGCTTGGCTTACCAGCATAACATTATAAATTATCCACGGCTGCCTTCCTATCTCGGCCATCGCCCATCCATCTTCAAGCATAAATACAGAGAGCACAGCAGCCAGAATGAAAGATTTTAGTATAAGTCTGTTCTGGAATGGGTCCTTCTTCAATAGGTAGAGTAGTAGAATTACGATAACGAAAAATGCGAACAAGAAACCCAGGCCGACAAGAGTGTCAAACATAAGGTGTATGAAAAGCGGGGGCCATGTAGACTGTGGATATTGAGAAAGGCCAGGCACAATGCCAGATGCATTCCCGAATTCGAGAATGCTTTGAAGGTTAGGTATAGAGATAAAGTAATGATAAGCTCTTGAGAAGAATATTCCTCCGATGATCTCTGCTGCATGGCTATGTGGATAAAGATCAGCTTCTATAGCAGCATACTTCTCTGGCTGTGTGTGCTCAAGGCTTGAGATTGTCAGTATGCCGGTGTACACAGATAGCAGAGTTGCTATGAACGCTATGGAGAACGCTATCTTTATGCCTTTCTTGTAATATCTTTTTTCATCCTGATTGGACTTGATAAGCATGTATGCCATGTACCCCGCAAAGACGAACGCGCCTGCAAAGTATGTCGTTACCAATACATGTATGATCTCGATCTGTGCTGGCGGAGAAGTCAATACTGCAACAGGATTGATTCCAGTTATTATCCCACTCTTTAGATATGCAGATATATCAAATCCAGTAGGGTTGTTCATGAATGCATTTAGCATTGTTATCAATACTGCGGACAATGCCGCTCCAATACAGACGAGTACACCTGAGAGCAGATGCACATATTTATTCGTGAACTTGTCCCAAGAGTATACGTATATTGCAAGAAATATGGCTTCAGTGAAGAATGCAAAGACCTCTAAATATAGGGGAAGTATGGAAACCTGTCCAATAAGAGCCATGAATTTTGGCCAGAGTAGAAGAAGCTCCATGGCGACCACTGTTCCTGAAGCGGTGCCTATGGCAAAGAAGACAACAAGTATCTTTGTGAGTCTCTTTGCCAATGCGAGGTAATCCTCGTCATTTTTCTTTATTCCTAGAAACTCAGATAGGACTATGATCAGAGGCAGTGCTATTCCTATCATTACAATGCCAATGTGAACTGCAAGAGAGAATCCCATTAGGAATCTATCAAAACCCACAATAAGCATCAAGCATTACCGAGCAGTAAGGGAATGGAAATTATAAATTACTTTTGAATCACTTGAAATACCTGCCAAGCAGTTTCGGATAAAGAAACCCAGAAGCCAGTTGAAGGGCGCCACCAACAAATAGCGGCAGTGGCAGTGCATATTCTATCAGGTAACCGCCTGCGCCTATCGAAGACTGAGAGATGGTGCCGGAAAGCCCCTGTATGCTTGAAGCTGTCCCATAATCCTCAACATGCACGCCTTTTATATTGACGGTAATTACCGAAGGGCTGCCTATCCCTGCATTGAACGACCTTATTGAATAGAGCAAGGCAGCTATTCCCAAAAGAGGTAAAAAGGCAAATATCTTAGTGTATTGCATTGCAAATACGATGCCCATTGCTATAAGCAGCAAGCCGGCCAGCATCCTTGTGCGCGATGCTATTGCCAATATGCCAGACTTGAAGTGAACCTTGTGTGCGATATGCGAGCCTAGAGCCGTTGCTATGTATGAAGGTATGTAAATCAATCCTATGTACAATGCTGTTGTATCTTTTGGCAAGCCGAATGCCAGAGAAAAGAGAAGGGGAAGTAGAGGAAGTGATATTCCAAGACCACTCCCATTTAGGGCATTAAGGGCAGCTATCCTCAGGACATATCTGCTGCTCTCTTTCTTCATGACTCTTGTTGACTTCTTGGGCCTTGCGTTCTCCTGGACAAAATACAAAGATATCAGCGAGAAGAGCATGAGGATAGCCGCAAAGAGGAATAATATTCTGTAAGCATATATTCCGCCGAAAAAAGATTGGAGCAGTGAATGTGACATGAGCAGAATTGCTCCTATTATGCTGCCTATAGAAGATGTCCTGTTAAGTAAGCTTAATTTTTTTACGCGCTCTTTCTCATCTTTGTAGTTGTTTGCCGTGAATGCGGAGAGTCCTGGTGAGAAGGAGCCCCTAAGGCCTCCGGCAAGGCCACCTATCCCTCCTATTATCACTGCAAAGGTTATTAAGTAAACATTTGTTGTCAACCAAAGTATGAAGAGGCCGAGTATTGGTGGAAGCTCGCTTATCATTAGGGTCTTTCTAAATCCGATGCGGTCCCCCATCACACCCAGAGACAGTGAAAGGACCGAACTAAATACCATTATTCCCAGATATATAAGACCTATATTTGGAAGGCTTATGTTAATTAGGCTCAGATACAACGGAGAAGCTAGCGTCATGTATATTATTGCCATACTTCTTGAAATCCGCGAGTACAGAAGGAATTTGAACCCTAGATCATTTTTCATTTTGAATTACCTGAAGCGTTAGGAAAGGAATAGATAATAATATAAAACAAGAGAATTAATAAATCGTTTTGAGGATCTAACGTTTGGTCTCAGATGCGAAGATCTCACCGAACGCTCTACAGAAATATCTGACAGACTCTTTGAGAGACGCCTTACCCAGAGTTGTCAGTGAGTAGATAATCTCTTTCCCATTCTTCTTTCCAGAAATCATGCCCCTCTCCTTCAGTTCTTTTAATGCAGGATATATCGTACCGGCTTTTGGTTTCTCACCCCTCCTTGCCATTATCTCCTCTGCAAGCTTATCCCCACTCAACTCTTTTTTCGAGAGAAGCCATAAGATCTGGAAAGAGAGCATGCCTCTCATGTCGCAGCCGCCTTTTCTTGATGCATTCAATTAAAACGCCTATTTATTTTGTTATATATAGGGTAACCTATATATTTAATAATTGTTATATATATGATGTCCTATATGAATTGGTGATATGAATGTGCGAGTACGCAAACAACATGAGGAA
>JAJZJV010000003.1 GCA_021809925.1 Microcaldota archaeon
AAGGTGACATATCAAACGTCCAGATTTACAATTCCATATTATCCTCTCAAGAAATAAATGCACTCTATCTGGAGGGCATTTCCGGAGCCCCAATTACTCTTGAGAGCCTGTTGGGCTGGTGGCCGCTCAACGGCAACGCTAACGATTATTCAGGAAATAATAATGACGGAACCGCCTCAAACGTAATATGGTCAGGCACATGGTGGCAGAGTTATACTGCACCCTGAGTTTATGCTCAGATAGCATGCGTATATAACTCATGTATCACAATCCCTTCACATCCATTTGGGTCTTCAACTACCTTCTTCTGTCTTCTACTCCTAAGGCGAATTAGCGCCAATGAATTTAAGCAGAATCGAGCTCACTTCTTTCGGATGGGTATAATGCGGCGTATGTTCTGCTCCAGGGACTACCTCCAGCTTGCTGTTGCGTATCCTCTCGTTAAATAATTCCCCATACTTCAATGAGACTGTTGGATCATTTTTTCCCCACACAACCATAGTTGGCAAATCGATCTTTGAGAGCATCTCCTCTGTCAGATGCTCTGAGCCATTCTCAAAATCATCTTCAAGTATGCTTCTTATCACAGATGCATTTCCGCTTAAGGCCATGGCATCACTGATAAGACGCTCCTTTCTCTCATCGCGAACACTTGCCTCGCTCATGTCATCAAAATATTCCCTCATGCCTGCAGCGTCTTCCAATATTATTCCCTTGCTCTTATAGCCGTGTATGGCATGCATTGCAGCGATCCAGCCGCCATACGAATGGCCCATTATGAATGAATCTAGCAATTTTTTATCTGCGAGAAGTTCGTTAAGCAGGTTTGCCTGTACAAATACGCTGTAATCAATGTCTGGGGCTGCTGAGAGCCCATGGCCAAGCAGGTCTACCAGTACAACATGCATCTCCTCAGGCAGGAAAGGAACAAATTTTCTCCATGTCCTCACATTTACGGCAAGGCCGTGTATCAGAACTATCTTATCTCCGTCTCCCATGTGCTCTTTATAATGTATCTTCCCAAGCCTGGAGTCGAAGTATCCTTCCTCAAAATCCTTCTCAAATTCCATGATCTGAATTGGCCGAGTACATTAATATATGTCTTGTTTTTCCATCAGTGATCTTAGAATGAGCTTTAGGTTACTTGATTCCCTAAGCCTTCGATACGCATACTGAATCCACTCCTTCCCAAAGGGCAGGTATATCGTGACATCCTCTCCCTTCTCAGCCAATTCCAACGCGTATTTGTTTCTTACGCCATTGAGCATGCCAAACATCGCCTTCTTCCTATACTTCCTCTCGAGAGCCAATGCCTTTCTTATCATATCTGTATCATGTGTGGCTATCATGAATTTCTCAGAGCTCTTGAAGAGATATCTCATCATCTCTGTATAATTATCACTGATTTCCTTTCTGGAAGCATATGCTATGCTCTCGTTCTCCCTATATGCGCCCTTAACAAGCCGTACGACTCCGCCATCCTCTACAATCCTCTTCATATCCTCAAAGCTTCTTTTAAGATAAGATTGTATGCATATTCCAACCATGCCTCTCTTCATCTCTTTCCCATAAAGCCAGAGTGTTTCATCCACTTCCCTGTGTGATTCCATGTCAAGCCATGTCATTATCCCTGCGCTTCTCGCCGCTTTGGTTATTCTTAAGTAGTTTGAAAGCAAGGCTTTTCTTCCTTGTAGGCTTCCTATCTGCGTAGGCTTGACTGCAATGAATATCTCCACTTTTCTCTTCCTTGCTTCATCTATAACTTCAAGGTATGTCTTAACCGCATCATTAACCATTACCTTATCAGAGAGATCTTCTCCTAGATAATTTATCTTCGCACGGATCCTCAGTGAATTGAGCTTCAGCGCTGCCGCAAGTGCATCGCTTATCTCAGGACCAGCTATCCATCTTCCTGCAAAAAGCCTTTCCAGATACGAATTCATGAATTAATTCGGATCTCAAATGTTAAAACACTACCGGAATCATAGCTGTTCATATGTATCCTGCTACAATCATCATGATGAACATGACCTGGCTAGCAATCACACCAGCAAGATGCTTGACATCCCATATTTTTATATGCAAAGAATGCATTTCTGGCATCCTTCTCTCATGCGGAAGCTTTTTCAAATTGCCTTAGCACTACTTGATATTTCTTCCCAATTTCCTATGAGCCTTTCCAAGCTCCTTCATGCTCAATGCTGCAAGCAGGTTAAGCTCTCCACAGAGGACTGCTGATGCAATTATCTCTGCAAGCTTTGCAGAGTTTGATCCTGGCGGATCCCCACTTCCATAAGCCTTGATAAGCATGAGCGCTTCCTTCTGGGCATCAAGATGCGTTCCTCCCCCAACAGTCCCGACTTCTAGCGATGGCATTGTTACGGATATGTACAAATCTTCTCCCCTTGCCTCTGTCCAGGTGTATCCTGAACTGCTTTCGACTACCTGTGCAGGATCTTGCCCTGTTGCAAGAAAGATAGCTGCAACGGTATTGGCGAAGTGTGCATTATACTTCGAGCTTCCTGCCCTCGCGCTTCCCAGCCAATTCTTTCTAAGGTTTGTATCATGAATCTTTTCTGCAGTAACTCCATGGAATACGCTCTCCAGAACCTCCTTCTTTATGAGTGCCTCAGCAACAACACTCTTTCCTCTTCCATAAAGATTGTTTACCATCGATTCCTTTTTGTCTGAGCACATATTGCCGCTTATAGCTACCAGCTCTGCCCTCTCAAAGTTCTCTTCTATATAAGAGCATGCTGCTTCTGTGGCTATTGTTGCCATGTTCATGCCCATGGCATCCCCTGTCTTGTATCCAAACCTGAGCCATACATTGTTCCCAAGCACAAAAGGAACAATGCTGTTTAGCTTTCCATGCCCTGTGGTCGCCTCTGCAGCTTCCTTTATCAGCTCGTAATTTTCATTAATCCACTCCAGAAATTCTTCCGAATCCGATACTGATTCAAGCCTGAAGACCGGCCCTCTAGTCATCTCGTCTTTCAGCACTCTTGCCTTAACTCCGCCAGAGATGCTCACAGCCTTCGTGCCTCTTCCAACGCTAGCTATCAACGCTCCCTCGGTCGTTGCCATCGGCACATAAAATTCTCCATTCGCGTATCTGCCATCTACTCTCAATGGCCCTATCACGCCTACAGGTATCTCTACGCTTCCTATGACATTTTCAGCATTCTTGCCAACAAGCGCGGAGTAATCAAGGCTTGATGAGCCTATATTTTTCAACGAGACCCCGGAGATCTCTTCAATTGCAGATCTTCTGGATTCAACAGCATCAGCTGAGCTCAGCTCCTTGTCGAATCCTCTCAAGTCCAGCTCATTCTCATGGTTCTTCTTTACCATTCAAATCATCACAAATAGTGCTGCTCGAAGCTTATTAAGCCTTACATGGGTCTTCGTCAGCAACTCAGCCTCCGCTAATCGATGCGAACATGCCTTTGATTACCAGTGATACTACAAAAAAGACAACCATTCCCATTATAAGGAAAATAGGAAGATATCTCAATCCTTTGAGTACAGATCCAGACGCTATGGATGAGACTATGAATGATGCCATTCCTGTTATGATTAGAACTGCAGCTATAGCGAAATCCTGATACTGTGTTGGCGTTATTGAAGGTGGCTGTGGCTTAAGGATCGATATTCCGGTGCTTGGGAAAGGCTTTCCTCCATTCTGGCTGAGTATTCCTGCCCAGATGGTATCTGTGATTCCCATCATCTGGTTTGTAAGTGCATATAATACGGGCGCCCCTATCAGAGCTGCGAATGCTATGAAGAGCGTATACATAAACAATTGTCCCGATATCTCTTTTTGTATTGTCTGCTGGTTCCTGATATCCTTAGCTATCTGATTGAGAAGGTCGGTCATACCTCCACCATACTGCAGCGCCTCGCTTATCATCCTTGTGGTGTGCTTCATCTGCAGCGACCTGTACTTGCTTGCAAGAAGCGCGAGGGCATTCTGCATCGTCTCCCCGGCATAAAGCTGTTTGCTCAATAATTTTACATCCTCATTGAAGTACTTGAATTCTGGCCTTGTCGCCAGTATCATCGCCTTATCCAGAGCAACCCCGCTCCTCACGTTCGCAGAAGTCAATTGAAGGTAATCAGGCAATATGCTCTCGACAAAGTTCTTTCTCTGCTCTATTATAAATTCCATGACTGCATATATAACAACAACATAAACCACAGCAGCCACGACTCCAAAGAATGCCGCAATGCCCTGATTCAATCTAAGCTCAATGTAAAGGCCGAAGCTGACTATAACAAAGAGCGCGAATACTCCTATGATCATGATCTGGAGAAGCCTGTCTACGCTCATCTTGATCCCTGCGAGATCCATCTCCTCTGAGAGGAATCTTACAACGCTCCTCGATACAAGCCTCTCGAACAATGCCATCAATGATCACATGCTAAATATCGGCCTCGAAGACCTCATTATATTCAGGAATATTACCTGAAGGAATATTATACCTACTAGCGCAAGCAGCAGGATGGTGCCATTAATTGTTATTATGCTTATGAACGTTGTCAGTATTGCAGCAACAGCTATTCCCATGCTTGGGAATATGACTCCGAAAAGCATGTAGAACATGGCGAGAGCATTGAGCCTCTGCCCATACCTTCTCAATTCTATAACCCTGTCTGATGTCACTTCCTGCACAACTTCCTGCAGTGATCCTATTATGTCTGCCCCTGCCTTTATGCTGACGCTTGCCTGGAGCATCAATCTCTTGAAGGTCTTTGACTGGGACTTTGCGCTGATCTCGTCCATTGCCTGCTCTATCGGCATTCCAAGCTGCACAAGCTCGACTACCCTCGCAAATTCCCTGCTCGCAGCCCCATATCCTGTGCTCACAGAGACTATTGCATTGTAAAAAGGCATTCCGGACCGCATGCTTATTACGATATCTCTCGCAGCAAAGAGAATATCTCTCTCAACCTCCTTGCCGGCTACCTTTGTCCTTGACTTAGGGTATGTCAAGAACTTGTTAAATCCTGCAAAGTATGCAGCAAAGCCCACTAAAGGCCCAAGTATAACAAGCCGAGGCTCAATATTGATCATTATTATGGCCATCACTACAGCTACTATAACCGCAAGGATCAAAGCGTAAATCATCATCTTTTTGACAAATTGATAGGGAGTTGTCTTCATTCCTGCTTCTATCAAAGATGATTCAAGCCCCTTCTGCTTTGAAGCCGTCCTCTCTATATATATCTTCATTCCCGAAGGCCTCGCACCTCCCTTCTTTTTGCCTGAGCTCTCGGATTTTATCTCTTCCTTCAATCTGTTGCTTGCGCCCTCAGCTCTTATTCTCTGTTCCTCATTGACTGCCGTCGGTGCATGGGATCTTTCCGGCGGCGTATATTCTGGCGCATTCTCCTGCGGCGGATTTGCCTCTGTAGTTGGCTGGGGTGCGATTTCTTCCTTGGGCATTGCAAGTCCCATCCCTACAGCCTGTTCCTCAGTGCCATATATTGGCTTTGACTTTACTTTGATGAACAAGATCTTCTTTGGCTTTGTGAAGCCTATGATCTTCTTCCCCTTTTCATCTTCTTTCTTCTTTTTCAACATCGTTTCACATCATCGCTGCAATAATATTTAACTATGCTGGCTTTCCATTCCTCTCACTGAGCATTCTTATCACTTCCGCGAGTTTGCTGTTCCTTGCCTCAAAGAGATTCTTCTGTATTGGATCAGATGGGGCTTTCTCTCCTCTGGCAATCTTCTCCAAGCCGAAAATCTCGGCTTTCATTATCGAGAGTTCCTCGTCACCGAACATGTACTCATTCAAGCCATCGCTGATTCCTTGCAGATCAGAGAGCTGATCCTGCAACGAGAGTGATGGAAGAACAAGCTTCTCTCCCTCAGATGCCTCTGCTTTCTTTGCTGCTTTATGCTCGGGCTTCTCAACCTTTTTAAACGCCTCTGGCTTCTTCGGAAGCGCTTCCGCCACGGGCTTTGCTTGCTTCTTGCCTATTCGCGAAACAAGATGCTTTACATCTTCTGCTGCTACCTCAAGCTCCTTGCCAAAATGAGGCCCCTCTCTCACTACTTTCTCTTTTTCTGGTTTTGCATCTCTCTGCACCTGCTGCTGTGAAAGCATGCCTACTATACCTCTGCTCTCTACATATCCGATCTTTGCATCCGCCTTGCTGTAATCATATTCTGCTTCATTGAGCCTGCTCTTGAATATGCTCTCGACATTGATCTCAAAGCCAGCCTGCTTCTCAGCTGATTCTGATTCTTCTATAATCTTAACTGCATCCTCATATTCCATAAATATCCTCATTTCAACAGGTCCGGAGTGTACTGCACATCATCATTAGCTAATTGTATTATCTTGGAAGGATTCTTATAATAATTTGCAACGATAAATCCTGCCTCATCAATTCCGAATACCTTATTCTTTATCATCCAGTTTAGTATCTTGGCCTTCTGGTCGAGATCGGCATTTATCTCCTGCGGCGTATATCCTCCGTAAAGCATCATGGTCTCGCTAAGCCTTGAGAGTTCTGATACCTGCGCAAAGGAATCGCTCCTAAGGTTCCACCTATACACTATGTTTGCATCGCCGCTCCTCAGAATTTCTCCGAATTCGAGAACTCTCCTCATCCCGAGACGCCTATGCCTGAATAGCGAGACTACCCCTCCTATCGAATTAAGCATGACCTTTGGAATGTCTATTGGCGGGTTAGTCATTCTTATTATTGTATCCTGGGCGTTATCTGCGTGCACAGTGCCATACACCGCGTGTCCTGTGTGTATAGCTTCGAAGAGCGTCTCAGCATCGCTCTTAGTCCTTACCTCTCCTACAAGCACTATATCGGGCCTCTGCCTTAGTGCATTTATCATCAAGTTATAAAGTGTGATCTCTCCTTTTCCTTCAGGGTTCGGCTGCCTGGTTAGCATTGGCACCCACTGCAGGAATTCAGGTAGGGTAAGTTCTCTAGTTTCTTCTACAGAGATGACCCTATGGTTTGCTGGCATGAACATGCTCAGAGCATTGAGAAAGCTTGTCTTTCCACTCGCAGTTCCTCCTGATATCAAAATGCTTATATCACTCTGTATGCAGAGCCATATCAGTGCGGCAAGCTTGTCGGATATCGTCTTCTGGTCGATAAGCGCTGTCATGGTCCAAGGATTCTTGGAGAACTTCCTTATCGTGATCGTGTTTCCCTTCTGGGAGACTGGCTTGAGTGTTGCATTTACTCTCGATCCATCTGGGAGCTCTGCATCCATGAGTGGCTGCAGGTTCGATATCTGCCTTCCTACCCTTCTTCCTATCTGCTCAGCATCATCATATATTATCATCTCATTCTGAAGCTTGACTGTTGTCTTGCACCACCCATATTTCTTGTGGAAGACCCACACAAACTCGCTTGCGTTGTTCACTGCTATCTCTTCAAGGTTGTCGTCTGCAAGCAATGGCTCAAGATCACCAAGCCCAAGCATGGTGTTGATTATGTATGAAACAAGAACCTTCTTTACATTCTCCGGAGTTCCTGGAAGATATCTGTTTATTACAAGGTTCGATGCGGCAATGTACCTGCTGTGCAGCTCATCTATGTAATCCCTGTCTTCGACTCTTCCTGGATCTATGGGGACAAGATTTACGAGCTCCTGCCTCAGAGAGAGCAAAAGCACTCTTGTGGCTTCGCCAAGCCCTGGAACAGTAACCTCATAAATAGGTACGAACTCTCCCTTCTCTATAATCGTTATATTTACCTTTAACCCATTTGCATCTAGGCTATATGATTCATGAACCTGGATTGGATTATTCAACTCTGGGCTCTCAGCAGCCATAAACATCTACTTTGAAAGGTTATTGACGTCATCCTCCATATTTGACATCTTGTTTCCATATTTCCTTAATTTGGTATTAATCTCATCAGCATTCGCAGCCATATTGTCGAGCTTAGCCTCCCTATCTTCTGGCTTGATTCTGTTTCTCGAAGAGCTGCTCTTTAGTGCCTGCAGCTGTTTGGAAAGCACCAGAAGCTCCTTTTTGATGCTCTCCTTTTCCTTTGATGCCTCTCCAAGCGCTACTTTCATCTCATTAAGCCTATCATTGATATCTGCAAGGCCTCCAAATTCCTTCTTTATTGTTTCAAGCATTGAATTGAGTTTTTTTACCTCAGAGTCTGCCGAGGCTACCATCCTGTCTACATCGCCCTTCATCTTCGCGGCGTCATCAAGTAATTTCTTGCTCTCTTTCTCTGCATTTATCTTTGCATTTGCTGCATCATTCTTGTACTCTTGCAATATCTTATTGTACTTATCTACCTGGCTTTCCATTTCTTTGGAAGAGTCCATCATGCTCTTGATGTCCTTCTTGACATTATCCCTGATCCCTATCAATTCCTTCCTCTGTGATCTGATGGTCTCGTCGTACTTTGCCACCAGATTGTTTATTATGGCGTCAGCTGCAGATATCTTTACCCGTATGTCATTGTTTATCGCAGCAGTATTCTCGGAAGTTGCACTGAGCTTATTTATCTCCTCTGATTTCTTGTTAAGTTCTGTTAGCTCTTTCTCGAGCTTTGCTGCAAGGTTGTCAATGAACTCCTTCTTCTCCTCCAACCCTTTGTAATTCTTGTTTGCTTCCTCACTAAGCTTGTCTATTCTGTCTAGCGATGTTTTGATGTCTCCAGCCTTATTCTTGAATATCCTTTCTGATCCCGAGACGAACTTCGTGAATGTCTCTATCTTCTTCTCCATCGCATCGAGAGCATTGACATGAGTTCCTATCTCCTCTTTCAGTGTCAGCTCCTTCATATCTGCGGAGCGCTTCGCCATGTCTATCGCTTCCTTTGATTGGGAAACTGGCGCGATAAACATCTTTCCTACTCTATATGTTATCTTAAGTAGATTTGCCTTTTCCAGTATCTCTGCCCATTCTTCTAAGGTCTTCTGGCTGATGCCCAATGCCGCTATCAGTACCGTGCTCTCAGTATCTCCGTGCTCTGTGATATATTTCAAAAGCTCGTCTATACTGGTAGTTATCTGCCCATCAGCCATAATTCTCACAACGATAATCATAAAGAAGAAAAGGCTATAAAGATTACCACACCAGATACGTCGGCATAGGGCGCTTCAGATCTTCATGAGAAAATCTGCCATCTCCATGCCAACAACCTCCTCAGGCATGACTGCTGTTGTTATGCCTGCCTTTTCCAGCCTCGCCTTATCTTCTCTCTTTTTTACTCTGGATGATATTATAAGAGCATTATTTGCCTTCTTTGCAGTTATGCCTATCAATGTGTTCTTTATGTCTTGATCTCCCAATATTACTAGCATGACAGCCTTTCCCACCTTACACGCTTCCAATCCCTCGCTCTTTGTCGGATCCGACTGCAGCACGGTAAAGCCATTCCTTGCAGCTCTCCTAACCTTCCCAAGGTCTGTATCTATCAAGATGTAGCTTCTCCCTTCTTTTTTTAACCTATCAGCAAGGTCTGTGGCAAGCTTGCTTATTGGCGTTATAATCACATGTCTGTTTAATGACCTTACTTTCCTCTTTGCAAAATAATACCTTATATCTACTTTTCCCAGAGCCTCATAAAAGACAGTGGTAAGCAGAATCGTTATTATAAGATTGTTTATTATGGCCAAGAACTGCGCAAGAAGCAGAACAGGGTTAGGGGAATCGAGCTTTATGCTGTTAGATATATATGCTGATCCAATCATGCTCATGAAGACGAATAATAACGCCGCAGGAACATTGCTCAAAAGACGGAGGACAACTGCTGTTGTAATTACGAATAAGATTAGCACAGACGCAAAAAGAATCTTTTGTATCATCCTTATTCGCATGCTTTCACCTAAAACACAGCCCTTATAATTCTAATCCCCATCTCCAAACCCGCTAGCTGCTCTGGCAATATGCATATATCTGATCCCGCCCTTATCATCTTCCTTCTGGTTTCTTCGGTTGTTGCTCTTGATATTATCTTTATATTTTGGTTAAGATGCCTTGCTGTTATAATTCCTATCACATTATCCATGTCTGATAACGATGTGAAAACTATCGCCTTTGCCTTTGTAATAGATGCTGACTTCAGAACATCATTCTCTGTGAATCTTCTTCCTATGACTGGAAATCTTACACTATTCAAGGAAGGCGTATTCTGCGCATTCGGCTCTATGACTATGAATTTTTCCTTTTTCCTGTAAAGTTCGGCTGCAAGATTCTCCGAGATTCCACCATATCCGCATATTATTACATGACCATCCATATGCCTGACAGCTATCCTATTGAGATATTCCTCTATGTTGGAATAAACAGCCAGGTCTATGACTGCTGCAACAATGAAGCTGATTATCAGCATTCTGCTAAGATTATCTATTATCTCAAGCCCGATGATCGATGCTTCTGTATAAACAGACCCCGTCGAAGCAAGGGAAGCTATCACTATGTCTGCATTCGATATCGGGTCTGCGAAGAAGACCCTGAGCGTATAATAAGCGCTCAAGTACGCATTGTCAGTTATCCGCCATATGCCTATCGTGGATATCGCTATTATTGACAATCCTATTATTAATGTTAATATGAGCACATTCCCTGTTTCTTCACCGTCGTCTGGGTATGACTGCATCTTTATCAGCTCAGGCCAGAAAGCTCCCGCAGTATCTCATCGCTCACAGATTTGTTCGGCGTGGCCACGAAATTCGCTCCAGCATCTTCGAGCTTGCTTTTTATGAACTCGTCGTTTGCCCTTGTTACTACAACTATCTTCTCATTCAGGCTCTTTGCTGTTATCAATGCGAAGAGGTTTTTCGCATCGTCGTCCATAGCTATTGCTATCGCCTTTGCATCTCCTATCCATGCTTTTTCAAGCGTACTTGAGGAAGTTGCATCCCCATGTACGCACTCTATTTTCTTCTCTTCAATTTCTTTTATCTTGTTTGGATCTATCTCTATGACAACAAACCTTATCCCATGCTGCATGAGTATCTCTACTATCTTTTCTCCAGCAAGCCCGTATCCGCACACAATAACATGGTTCTTTGGATGATCTTCCATGAAACCTGATGGATAATCATAAATCAAAGATTTAAGTCTTGCTATATTGTCTAAGTTCTTAGTGTCTGCAATATCCCTTGGAAAACCGATAAAGATTCTCTATAGATACAGGCACACTGCCACCGTTTACTGACAATGCATGTAGGAATAGCAGCAGAGCAGCCTGCTCAAAACTCAACTAACGGTGTCTCCTGTTCCTGTTATGCTTTTATTCAGAATAGATACATTCTCTGCATGAATAGTATCATAATTGCCAGAGACATAAAGATCTATCTTTCCATTCACAATCGTTATCACATTGTCATGCCCAATTATGTCAACCGGAACGATATGGGTGGTGTTGATGATCATCGTTATGCTTTTGTAATTTGTTACGACAGAGACTGTCTGATTGCCCAACACGAGCGTCTGGTTTTGGGAGCTGTCGTTTACTGCTACTGTCTTATTTATTGCTGGCTGCACCACACTTCTTCCGGAAAACAGCACAAAATACCCTCCTATTATTATCGCTATAATAATTACAGCTACTACAAAAAAGGCATTGCCTCTTTTCTTAGTCTTATCCGCTCGCATAAGCCTCACACATTATCGCACTTACTTCACTAGAAACAGAAATAAAAACCCATACTATAACTGAATTTTTAGAAATAATAGCTCCAGCCAGATTCGAACTGGCGTCAACGGGTTCAGAACCCGTTATCCTTATATGTCTGCATTGGATGCAGAGACCACTAGACGATGGAGCTGTGCATATGCTTTACTTTAAATATATATTAATACCTTTTCCTATTAAAGATAATCTTATTAAAAAAATAATTGGTACTAATGGCCCATAATTTCAGGGATCACATCCGTTTCTCTGACGAGCTCAAGGACATACTTATAGCGGACTTAGCTCTTGCTCTCGCATTCGCAATCATGAGCGTTGGTGGGATATTTGGGGGGAGCGCTTCAGGAATAACGATACTGCTTCTTCTTCCAATAACACTATTCGCCACAACTTTGGTATTTGTCCTTCATGAGCTGATGCATAAATTTGTAGCTCAGAAATTTGGGGCAGTAGCTGCATTCCGAAGATCCGACACCGGGATCATGATCGCATTAATAACGAGTTTCTTCGGATTCCTTCTAGCGCTCCCCGGCGCAACTTATATCTATACCAATTCCTTTACCAAGAAGGAGAACGGATACGTCTCGCTAGCCGGCCCGCTTACGAACTTTATAATCTTTATAATATTTTATATATTAAACATCGCATTCTTCATCAATGTCCATATTCATCTATCAAATCTTACCTTAACAACATATGCCGCACTCGCAGTCCAAACCACGATGTTCATAAGCATACTTCTTGCATTTTACAACATGCTCCCGATATATCCTTTGGACGGAAGCAAGATACTCGCATGGAATAAGTCTGTGTATGCAATCCTGATAGTTGCAACCTTTGTCTCTCTAACAATATTCATACCTCTCTCGCAGCTAATACTTCTAGTAATCTTTATGCTAATCTTTTCTTTCTTCATATCCTCATCGTACAGGAACATCCTGCAAAGGTAAGCGTTGTCTCAAATGGAAACTCTTTCATTACTAATATTCTCAAGAAACGACATAAAGAACCTCTTGAGTCTAATACAAGATATTTATGATATCACAAACGATATCGTAGTGATTGATTCAAGCGACAAGAACGAAAGGAAATTTTTGGATAAAGAAAAATCCCGTCTTAAGCTACACAAGGTCCGCGTATTCCATGTTGTTGCAATAGGACTAGCAGAAGTACTTAGGCCTTACGGCTTCTCAAAATGCAAAAACGAGTGGGTACTAACAATAGATACCGATGAGAGGATAAACGAGGACCTCAAGCGAGGCATAATTGCTATAATAAACGAGAATTCATCTGATGGTTTTGCCATAAAAAGATACGAAGAAGCATCAAAGTCTGGGGTCACGTCTTTCTTTACTTGGCAGATACGTCTGGTTAAAAAGAGCAAAACCCTATACAAAGGAGAATTGCATGAGCAACCAAAGATTGATGGGAAATTATCAAGATTACCAGAAAATTATTGTATGCTTCATATGCAGGAGCTAAGAAGAGGCTCCCTCTCAGACTATCCCCAATTAGAGATTTTCGAACGGCTCTCGTATTCCATGTACAATAAAAAAACTCTTGAATATCTATCAAGGTTGATTATGCCGGGCAATAAAGACATAGGAACATCCTTCTCTGGGAAATTAATAAGATCAATTCTTCTTGGATACGAGAGGATTACTTTAAGAAAGCCTGATAAAGAGATATCTAATTTTGATTATTTTGTCTTCAATTTTATGCGAGACCTAGCCTATCTGATAAAACAAAATGATGCCAAAGGAATATTGCATTTATTCTCCAGAGAGCTTAACAGGGTTAATCATATTAATGACCTGAAAAAAAGAGCAGATGGCAATGAAAACTTCGAGATATCAAAAATTATCGATGATGTTGGCATAATAAAGATGCTCGAACTCCAAGATGAAAAGACCATTCTGCGGCTTAATAAAGCGTTTATGAACAAACCCCAAGGAATCAATCTTTTGATACAATTGATAAAGGGCGCGTATCAATCACGTTACAGCGACAGCATTAAAAATTAGCCTTTTTCCATTGTTAGCTTATTTCTCTTCATTGATGGATATATCATAATCTTTATTACAGGATCTGGTATTCTTATCAACACGCTTAAAACAGACTTCTCAGCAATGTTCATTGCAGTATTCTTACCTATAAGCTCCTTATAAAAGCGTATTTTATCTGGGTTTTGTATTTTATTTATACAGGCTATTCCAACCATGCTATATACTGGAAGTGTTCCGACATGTTTTAGAATAGAATCAGAATAAAGCGACCTCAACTCCTCAAGAGCTTTTGGAAATGAATACATCCAGATTTCAAATTCTTTTCCACCAAGATTCGACAAATTCCTATATTTGATAAGAGGCTCTGAGATAAATTTTCCCCGTTTTCCAACAATGCTCCTAAAGAATAATGTCATATGGAGGTAATCTTTGTTTGATAGGTCTTCGCTCTTAATCTTACTGAACTCTTCTTTAAGATACTCTCCTCTTGTTATTATCGACCCCATGAATCCGGCATAGCCATCAGTTGCATTTACCAATACCTTCTCATGCTCACCTTGAAGATACACTTTATCTTTACTTTCCTTAATCTTTCGTTCTATGAGTATCTTAGAAAAATCATTGTTCCATATCTCAGAGTTTATCTGAAGAAAGTCATAATCCGATATTTCCTTGACTATCTTGTCTACCGCACCTTCTTTCATCAGATCGTCATCTCCGAAGAGCCAGACAAACTCTGTATTTATCATAGCAAGCAAGCTTACCAGGTTGGCTGCATAGGTGTTCCCAAGTCCAGAATCATTCTTTTTATAATAGATATCTGCATACTCTTCCTTTAGCTGTTTTATCAAAGCTTCGGTCTCGCCTCCCTTGCTATTATCTGAAATAAATACAGGGAAGCCGTAGTTCTTCAACTGCGGCATGATACTTCTAAGGCATTCTTCAAGCCTCTCTCGCCTATTATATGTGGGTATGTAAATTCCTAATTTCCTTTGCAAATCTATCACTTATAGCAACTCTGATTAATAACTGAACTTTGTTTACGTCGTAAAGTTCATCTGAAAAGTTCAGATATTTAACAAATCAGCTATTATAACTCAATATCTTTTCCAGTAATAAAATAAATTTATATTTAATTGCATTGTTGAATAATTCCACTACTCATCTCTCCGAAAAAGGTTAATATCCTTTCGATTTTTTGTCATAAATGACGATTAGATGTGTAGGGATGGATGAGATACCGCTAGCTTGCCGCGGAGGAACTCGCCTGTGCTTAGGGTTTATAAGGGACGAAGCCCCTTATCTCATACAGATTCTTCTGCAAATCGCTTCAGGAAAGGGATAGTCGTCCATAAGATAGTTGTGGACGAAGATTCTGTCCACATGTTCCTCTCAATAAGACTGTGGATGTCAGTATCATAGGCACCGCAATATCCAAAGGGAATCTCTCCGTACAAAATTTTCAGGGCGTATTCTGAATTTTGAGAAAAACTCTTCAGGAATGGGGTTTCTGGAGTCTGGGACATTTTTCAAGGAGTGTCAACAACTTAACTGCAGAAACAGCGGAACGTTACATTAACAGGCACAAATACCCGAAATATGTTCCAGGGACAGGTCGCCAGTCAACTCTGGGAGCTTCACAAGAAGCCTCGGACCGAAGTCCGAGGTGATTCACGAATTTACGAAGTCCATATAATACCACTACTACTATTTGCATCATATTGTTTTGTCTTAACGTTAAATCCTGCACTTATAAGGCATTTGGAGAGTGCATCAAATCCTCGTCTATGGTAATCTATACTTATTTGTTTTAGCTCTTTTAATTCTTCTATTGGTGTATTAAGGAATATATCATATTCTGAACCTTCACAATCCGATTTAATTATATCCGGATGATATTGTCTAATCACTTCACTCAACGTTGTCTGTTTAGTTTCAATTCCGTCTGCGGTCTCAGATAATGTTTGTGAACCATTAGTGTATCCATCTGAAAGAGTCATTTTCTTATTTTCCATCCCTATTGCTTCACGTTTAAGAATTATCTTATCTTGCATATTATTCAGTCGAATATTCTCTTCTGCGCGATTATATTGATACAGATAAGGCTCATAAGCAATAACTTTTTTGGCTCCTTTATATGCAAACAACAATGCCGTATCTCCAATGTTTGCACCAATGTCTAATACTACTTTATTTTTGACATCCAGAAAGTCATATTGCCCATCAAAGAAGTTCTCTCGTAATACATAACTGTCATATGCCAAATCTTTTATTGTATCAAATCTAAAACGCATGCCATATTCACGCAACACACCAATACTTGGTATAAATGGCAAGATATACCAATTCTCAAAATAACGATAATTAACAGAAATATTTCGCATACCCCACGCAAAACCTCTTATAGAGACCATCTTATCACAATAATTTTTTTATACATAAATGTTATTATATCAAGAATCCCCACCGGAAGCAGTGCAGCAAATGTAATTATCAATTTTTTTATGTTATCTTCTTTTAATTGATTAATATATTTAATATAATAACTAAAAGGGTGTCTTTTTGCTTTTTTCGAAGCTCTTATTGCTCTAACATACTCTACAATTGGTAATTTGGGTGTTTTAGAATAACCTTTAAGCATAGCAAATACTTCATGCGATTGTATATATATTAAATCCATAATTCTACTATCCCAACTTCCGTTTTCGCCACGTATTTTTAAAAGACACTTCGATATCAACTTACCTGTTAGACCTACTATTCCGTTATAAAATAGTAATGTGTGTGGATAGTTCTTGCCTGCATCTGTTCTCAAGGAATCTTTATTAAGTATAAGCTGATCCATTATTACATCTCTTCTTATTACCATGCTACCCATATACAAAGAATAGCTGCCAACATCTTTTAATATTTTTTGATGCTCCCCTCTTTTATAAAGGCGATCTTCGGAGATCTTTAATGTATTATTTCCATTATGTTTTGACATGTCTTTATTCCATATCTCTGAATTTATTATAAGAAAATCATTTCCTAATAGATTACCTAATATCTCCTCTATTGCATTCTTCATTGGAACATCATCATCACCCAGGAGCCAAACATATCTACCTGACGACATAACTAATGTTTTCTTGACATTTTCATAATATCCAAGATTCTTTGAATTTCTATTATACTTTAAATTTGTGTGATGTTTCTGTAACTCTTTTACAACATTCTCTGTTCTATCTACAGAAGCATTATCAGATACGCATATTTCAATATTTTCTGAACAGATATTATCAAGTAATTGCACAAGCTCTTCTGCTCTATTGTGCGTGGGTATGCATATTGAAAGCATTGGTCGAGTCACGAGCATAACCTCATATCCCTCAGAAATATATCGTTATAATGTAAATGTAAATATATATAATTCTATTTTTATCGTACCTTAGGGAACTTGACATTTACATTCTAACACCTCGTCAAGATCAAACCCCTCACATCACGTACCTTATTGCGTAGGCGAGAAAGACGCGAATCGAGATTTCTTTCATACCTGCTATGTCCAATAAATTAGCAACAATAGGTTTACGGTAACCCAACACTTTCTGAGCCACGATTTACATTGTGATGAACATATCCAGTGTGTTTGTCTTCATCACAACTTCTTTCTCTACGTTGATTCTCTTCTTTGAGAATACGCATTCTCCGAATTCTCTCTTGTAACGAGAGTAGAATCCTTCAACATCCCATCTTTTCCATGACCATTTTCCTTTCTCCATCTGTCTTGCATTGCCTTCTTTTGACGTGCATCTAAGTTACGCAGCCAGTTCGGAGGTCTTCCCCTCGCAGTTTCCTGTAGATTCCAAATTGCTCTCTTACTGCATCGCTTCTTGCACTTAATCCCTTCAATGATGCATAGATTTGACAGGCACAATTGCCTCCAATCCGTGCTTCTTGCAATATTCAAAATCAGCATTCGTGTCACATGCTCCGTCTGCGTCAACTTTTCCTACAATATTTGAGATAGGATCGACGAGAGGCACGGATTCCCTACGGTCTCCAACATTGTCTTTTGTTATTATGATGTTCACATCCTCTCCTGTATTCTCATTTACTCCTGCATGAAACTTCGCCCAGGATTTTATCTTTTTGTACTTCTTCGTCCTATACTCTCCGTAATTAACGAGTTTGAGATCTGTAGAATCAACTGCAATGTTTATTCTCTTCCCATTTGCAGGAACGTTGAACTTCGCTTATTGCTTTTCCATCTTGTTTATTCTCCATCAAAACGTCCTGAAATCAGGCATCGAGAAGTTTAAGAACCTGCACATGTCCTCAATAAAACCCTGCAGTTGACGATATCCCAAACGAAGCGTGCAATTTATTCCAAAACCTATCTGGATTATTGTATTTGGATACTTGTAGGATCTGCCATGCTTCTTTTTATTCAATTCTATTACTTCCTCTTTCCAGTTCAGCCCAGCTTCTTTCAAGAATATGGTTACTATTCTGCCCTTGTTTACCAACTGATGGTTATACAAACCCTAATTCAGATGTTTCTCGTACATGCTGATCGCAAATAGGTATATACGTCGTGGGTTTTTATGGCCATGGTGTTTAGGAGAAGAAGGATTATTGGACACAGCACACTAGACGGAAAGATTCTTAATTTGTCAAGTCCCTAACTATTAATTAAATTATTGTGATCTAACATACTTTTATCGATTCACGGTGCGCAAATATGGAGAAAGTACTGATTACTGGAGTTACGGGATTTATTGGAAGACATGTCGCTGCAAAGCTTGCTGAAAAAGGATATGAGGTCCACAGCATAGAGCGATATGTCACTGGAAGATATACTATAGACAGCAAGAAAATAATGACACATTATGCTAATCTTACTGATTATCCTGCAATAAAGCACATAGTCAGGGGTGTAAAGCCTGACTATTGCATGCACATCGCTGCGATATCTCCTGTTGCATTCGGATACGAACATTTCATAGAAGTGACCGAGACCAATTATCTTGCAACAATGAATCTCGCAGAATCCTGTTATAGAGATGTTCCTTATTTCAAGCAGTTCATATTTGCAGGCACGAGCGAAGAATATGGGATGACTCTTACTGATAGGAACTCCTTTCTAACAGAGGAATCTGAGCTTCATCCAAATAGCCCATATGCGATAGCTAAAGTTGCCTCGGATCTCTATCTAAGATATATGAATGAGGCTTATGACTTCCCATGCACGATACTGAGACCATTTAATACTTATGGGAGGACTGACAACAAGCATTTCTTCATTGAGAGAACAATAACACAAATGCTGGAAGGAAAGAATGTTTATCTTGGTTCAAAAGATGCTGTTAGAGACTGGATGTATTTGGATGACCATGTTGATGCATACATTAAAAGCCTTGGCAATGAGAAAGCCATCGGCGAAGTAATTCAAGTATGTACTGGAAAAGGCTATACTACTGAAGAAACAGCTAATATTATAGCCAATCTTGTCGGATTTGAAGGCGAAGTAGTATGGAACAGCACACAGATACGCCCTTTGGATGCAAAAGTTCTTATTGGGGATAATTCAAAGGCAAAGAAAATACTCGGATGGGAGCCGCGCTATCAGTTAGAAGAAGGACTTAAAAAGACAATCGACCACTGGAGAAAAGCTCAGAGTTAAACAGGGTAATACGTTATCAAATCTCTATTTTTGCAGCGTAATCTTTATTGGATTTTTGCAAATATCTCTCCACGCCCTTTAAGATGTATTCCATAACTTATCCCTGTTTTATATAACACTACTTCTTAATAAAATCCACCACTCTATCTGCAGAATATGCTTTCATCCCTCCGCCATTCTTGAAGAACGAATCAAACCAGAGTGCGGTTTGTTTCACAGATTCCTCAAAGCTCATTTTCGGCTTCCAATTCAGTTTTGTTCTTGATTTAGTGGAATCAAGCAGGAGCAGTTCTTCCTCCAACCTTTTCTCTGGTCTCTTTATCTCATATTTCATGTTCCAGTGCATAGAGAATTCCTTCACCAGGTCGAGAACCGTTTTAGTCTCGTTTGCTGAGAAATTCCAAGCGCCAGAATATCCTTTTGGATCATGGTAAAGATTCTCGCATAAAATAAGATAACCATTAATTACATCAAGGACATTGGACCATGGCCTTATTGATTCTGGATTTTTTATGATAAGTTTGGTTCTTTCTTTTTTGGCATTTACTATATCCGTAATTATTCTTCTTTCTCCCCAGTCTCCCCCTCCAATAATATTTCCGGCTCTGGCAGTAGCAACTCCTGCACCAGTAAAGAAACTTTCCTCATATGCTTTGGTTATCAGTTCTGAACAGGCTTTGCTAGAGCTGTATGGATCATTCCCTCCTAGTTTATCTTCTTCTACATATGGTTCTTTTCTATTCAGATTCTCATAAACCTTGTCTGTAGTCACATTTATTATTACCTTAACCGCAGCTTCTTTACGCGAAGCCTCCAGTAAATTTAGTGTTCCAACCACATTTGTAGTATAAGTATCTAGAGGATTCTCATATGATCTGAGCAATATCGGCTGCGCTGCGAGATGCAATATAATCTCTGGTTTATGCTCTTTTATTGCGTCTGATATCTCTTTCCCATTTCTGATATCTCCTTTTATATTAGTAATATTTTTTTCAATGCCGAGCAATTCATAGTGGGAAGGATTTGATGGTGGATTAAGGGAAAATCCAACAACATCTGCCTCAAGCATATTCAACCATAGCGTTACCCAGGAGCCAACAAAACCCGTATGTCCTGTTATAAGTACTCTCTTATTCTTGAAAAATGAGCTCAAGCAATAACCTCCTTTATTTTTTCATACATCTTCTCTGCTGTAAGTCCATACCTATCCAACAGATAATCTCTGCTTCCAGAGATATGTACAAACTCGTCAGGAAGCGAGAACTTAAGGACCTTGGAATCAATTCCCGTAATCGAGGATGCAACTTTGTCAAACAAAGCTCCGGTGCTATCCTCAATAGTCACAACCAAGCTCTTGCCTTCTGCAGCAGATACGATGGCAGGATAATCAAAAGGCTTCAATGTATGTATTTCCATAACTTCCACCGATCCTCCATCATTATCTAGCATATCTGCAAGCGCCATTGCTGCTCTAGTCATGATTCCTGTCGATACAATAAGTATCTTGTCACCATCCCTAAGCCTTAGCGCTTTTCCTATCTTTATAGAACTATATTTTCCATGCTCTATATTTGGCTCGTTTTTTGCAAGGCGCATATAAACTGGTTTTTTGAAATCTTCCAGATGTTTCATAAACATCTCAACTTCTTTTGGGTCCGACGGGCTAAGAATTGTGAGATTAGGTATAGCATCAGCTACTTTCAAATCCTCAAAAGGCAGGTGCGTAGATCCTGCGTCAGAGTACGCCAACCCCGCACCAACTCCTATCAATCTGACAGGAAGGTTATGGTAACATATGTCATTTCTTACCTGTTCGAATGGCCTATACAATAAGAAAGGTATAATTGAATATACAAAGACTTTTTTACCAGCAAGAGCCAAACCTGCAGATACCCCAATCATATTTTGCTCCGATATTCCTGCATTTATAAATTTGTCCGGATGCCTTTCCTTTATCGGCTCGAATACTGAGAATCCAAGGTCGCCTGTGATTAGATATGTATCATTCTTCTTATTCTCTCTCTCGAGATCCATTATCTCAAGCAAACTTTTTGCGAATGCTTTTCTCATCATAACTCCTCATCAAACTCCTCAATCTGTTCTTTTGTCGGAGGCCTGTAGTGCGACTCGAGCCTGTCTTCCATAGACTTAACTCCTTTCCCAAGCACAGTGTGTGCTACTATTAGCAAAGGGCCTTCATTTTTTGCTTCAAAGACTCTTATGATACTTTCATAATCATGCCCATCTATTTCAACCACATTCCATCCCGCAGCAGCGAATTCTTCTTTAATTCTTTCTTCTCCAAGCAATGTTCTATCAAAGGCTTGCCATTTATTACTGTCAACAATAGCAATTAGACTTTTAATCTTGTTTATTCCTACAAAATTCATGGCTTCTAGCGTGCTACCTTCCTGGCATTCACCATCACTCAATAACACATAAACTTTCCCTTTTTCTTTATTCCGTTCCTTCGAAAGTGCAATTCCTGCAGCTACAGAGAGCCCGTGTCCGAGAGATCCTGTAGCAATTTCAATGCCTTCTGTACCATATAATGGATGCTCTCCAAGACGAGATCCATCTTTTCCTAACGAGTCATACGTATTGTCATCAATGATTCTCTTTTTGTGAAGCACAGAGTACAAAGCTAGTGCAGAGTGGCCCTTGCTAAGCACAAATCTGTCATCATCACCCATTATCTCAAAGTGCAGAGCGATTAGTATATCCAAACAGGAAAGGTCTGAACCTATGTGGGCAATTTTACTCTCATTGTGCTTAATGAGCAAATCTTTTCTAAGTTCCTTTGAGAGTGCTTTTAGCTCATCCGCGCTTTTCATTTTCAGGTCCCTCATAAAGTGCTATATTCTTCTCCATCCATCTCTTTGTCTTCTCTAATCCGTCTTTTAATGTTGTTTCTGGGATCCACCCGATCTCTTTTTTGATCTTTGTTATATCTGCTTGCCATACTCTCTCTTTTTCAGGTTCTCTATCCTCATTATCCCATACTGCATCTACGCCAAGCATCTTAACAACTTCCGATATCTTGCTCTGGAGCCCTGATCCAACATTGAATATCTCTCCGCTCTCAATATTATCCCTATTCTTTATTACTTTTTCATAAGCTCTCGAGACATCCTCTACAAAGACAAAATCCCTCACATTCTCAGGGTTTGACAGTTTTGCTCTCTCTCTTTTTATCAGAGAATATAGCAATGTTGGTATCAGCCTATGTTTTTCTTCATAATAACCATAAACGGAGAACAAGCGCAGAGTAGCTACCTTCCCCGTAGATTTTCTTAAACGTAACAAGTTAGATACGAGGGCCTTTGACATTGCGTAATCTGTACTTGGTTCTAACGTGTCAGTTTCCTTCATGGGCTTCTTCTTTAGCCCATACTCCGAGCTGCTTCCAGTATTTATAAACAAAGATATGTTTTCGGACGCATCAAGCAGATTAAGAGTTCCAAGTATATTGGTTTTTATGGCCTTCTCGGTATCTTTCTCAAAGTGATAGCCACCATACACTGCGCAATGAATCAAGACGTCTGGTTTTAATTTTTTAAGCATGTCTATTGTCTTGCCTCTATTGCAAATATCAAGATATTCTACATTTATCCCTTCCGTTCTCCAGTTACCTACTGATCTCGTCAAGCCTACGACTTCATTATCCTTGCCAAGGTGCTTAGCAACGTTTGAACCCACAAACCCTGATGCTCCTGTTACTACTATCTTCAAACTTTCCATACATCTGCCACTCTTTCTCTTTTTTCCAAGATCTTTTCCAGGTCTTTCTTATCTTTCAGCGTGTCAACGCATTTCCAAAATCCTTCGTATTTATATGCACAAAGCTCTCCATCTTCAGAAAGCTGTTGCAGAGGGAAGGTCTCAAATGGCATTTCATCTCCTTCTATATACTTCAGAACTTTCTTTGACAAGACCATATAACCGCCATTTATGAATGGGCTCCGTTCAAGACGTTTCTCCTGGAAGGAAGTTACAAGGTCTCCATCCATCTCTAAGATCCCGAACCTAGGCATCCTCACGGCAGTCAGCGTCGCCATTTTTCCGTGCTTATTGTGGAAATCCAGTAATTTCTTTATATTAATGTCAGAAACGCCATCTCCGTAAGTCAGCATGAATGTATCGTCTTTAATATACTCCGCAGCCCGCTTTATCCTACCTCCTGTCATCGTGTCAATTCCTGTATCAACAACCGTTACTTTCCAGTCAGGGGCATTTTTCTTTAATGTCTCGACTTTACCTGTGGAAACGTCAACCTTAAAGTCGTCGGAAGCCATGGAAAGACTTGCGAAATAGCTTTTTATCTTCTCTGATTTGTATCCTGCTGCAATCACGAAGTCATTAAATCCCCAATAGGCATATGTCTTCATAATGTACCATAAAAGCGGCTTTCCAGCTATCTCAATCAAGGGTTTCGGGACTAAGGATGTCTCTTCGCTCAATCTGGTTCCGTATCCTCCTGCAAGTATTACGACTTTCATCTATATCACTCAAACATGAGAACCTTAATATCATGGCGTTAATATAATAAATATAGTAAGATATATTATGCTTATAGCCGCATAAAGAAGGTTTTAAACTCAAAAACTAATCAGCACAGTGGTGTCTATGGAGCTTAAAGATGTTGAGAAGTACATAAACGATGGCATAAAAGCAAGATCCGGGATAGATCCGAAACAAGTTCTAGACGTTGGGAAAGAGATAGGACGCAGGATGCTTGAAGGAAAGAAATTGATATTGTGTGGAAATGGGGGAAGCGCAGCAGACGCGCAGCACATAGCTGCAGAATTCGTGTGCAAATTCAAGAAGGAGCGGAAGGCATTGCCTGCATTTGCGCTTCATACAAACACATCAACAATAACGGCAATAGGCAATGATTATAGCTATGATAACATATACGAGAGGCAGATAGAGGCGTTTGCATCTGCTGGCGATATCGTGATAGGGATCTCGACAAGCGGCAATTCTATAAACGTAATAAAAGCGATAGAAAAGGCCAATAAACTTGGATGCCTTACTATAGCATTCACAAGCAAGAGTGGGGGCAAGCTCAAAGAAAAGGCAAGCATTGTATTCAGCATAGATAGCAATGACACCCCAATAGTGCAAGAATCCTATCTTGCTGTGGGCCATATGCTGTCTCAGATCGTTGAGGATATGGTATGAAGCCTGCCTTGTTTCTGGACAGAGACGGAACCATAAATATTGATTGTCCTTACTGCAGAAATGCAGATGAGATACATATATATGAGGATATCTTCGAACCGCTAGCGAAGCTGTCTAAAGATTTCTATATAATAATACTTACCAACCAGTCTGGCTTGGCCAGAGGCTACTTTACGGAAAAAGATCTGGAAGACATGCACATCAAAATACGGAAAGAAGTGGAAGAGCGGGGAGGAAGGATCGATGCTTTCTATTTCTGCCCAGATCTTCCAGACATGGGTTCAAAGTGCAGAAAGCCAAACACCGGCATGCTGGATCGGGCCATGAACGATTTTGACATAGACAAGGATGGATCCTTTGTTATAGGCAACAGCGATTCCGACATCGAACTTGGAGATAGGGCAGGAATAAGGGCCATCCGGGTAAGAGAAGAAGGGAATACCGGCAGAAACGGTTTTTATGCTAAGGATTTTTATGAAGTATTAAATATTATAATCAAGGAAGAGAGGAAATAAAAAATGGATAAGTGATAGCATGGTTGAGATAAGCGGTAAAAACATAATAGTAACTGGTGGTAGCGGTTTCATAGGCAGCAATCTCGTAGAGAGGCTCTGCAAGGACAATAAGGTTCATGTAATAGACAATATGCATACTGGTTCCAAGAAGAACCTATACGAAGCGATGAAATCCGGCAATGTAACACTTCACGAAAGCGATGTAAAAAACATCGGCAAACTCGGAATACATGCAGATCTGATATTCCATCTTGGAATGTACTCCGCATCTCCGATGTACAGAGAGAACCCCCATCTTGTCAGCGAAGTTGTTGACGGGATGATCAGCGTCCTTGAGTATGCTAAGGCAAATAAGGTGCAGGTTGTGCTTGCATCCACCTCTTCGATATACAATGGCATAAATCCGCCACACAAGGAAGATATAGTTCCAAAGGTCACTGATTATTATACTGAGGCAAGAATAGCAGCAGAACGCCTATCAGAGCTTTACTCTAAATTACATGGGGTAAATGTTGCTGCAATGCGATTCTTCTCAATATATGGAAGGCACGAGGAATCAAAGAAGGGATATGCAAACCTCATTACACAATTCATCTGGGCGATGAGGAAAGGGGAGAGCCCCGTAATCTACGGCGATGGGAAGCAGAAGAGGGATTTTGTCTACGTCTCTGATGTTGTTGAAGCATTGATAAAAGGAACTGCGGTAAAGGGCTTTCTGGTAATTAATGTCGGGACAGGAAAGAATTATACCATAAATGAGATGGTAGAAAAGATAAATTCAGCCCTAGGGACAAACGTGCCTCCAAAATACATCGCCATGCCTGTCTCAAATTATGTGATGGAGACGCTTGCAGATACAACAAAGGCTGAAAGATTGATAGGCTTCAAAGCCAGCGTCTCATTAGATGATGGGATAAGGCGAATAATCAAAGAGGAAGGGCAATGAAAGAGCATCCAGCAAAGAGAAGGATGATAATGTCAAAGACGCCACTGAGAATAACCTTCGTTGGGGGCGGAACGGATCTGTCTCAATATTATTCTTCATACGGCACTGGGTGCGTAATATCTGCAGCGATCAACAAATACATTTATGTACTTGTGCACAAAGCTTTCGACAATAAAACAAGGGTCAGGTACTCCAAGACTGAGATAGTGGACAACATAGAAGACATAGAGCACCCTACGGTAAGGGAAGCGCTTAAGCTCTTGGAGATCACTGATGGGATAGATATAAACGTAGTTGCAGACATCACTGATGGGGGCACTGGCCTTGGATCAAGCAGCGCTTTCCTAGTAGGATTGCTCAATGCGTTGCATGCGTGGAAAGGAGAGTATATTGGAGCTACACGGCTGGCTGAAGAAGCTGTGCTTATAGAACGAGGAATTCTCAAGGAGCCTGGCGGAAAGCAGGATCAGTACATAGCCGCGCTTGGCGGAATACAGTTCTTGGAGTTCAATAAAGATGAAACCGTAGTCAACACCCCAATAATAATGTATGAAGAGAGCAGGCGCAGGCTGGAAGAGAGCCTACTTTTCATGTATACTGGAAAGCAGAGGAAGTCTACAGAGATACTCAAAAAGCAGTCCGCAGACATCTCTGCGCACATTGCCTCTTATAATAAGATGGCTTCACTGGCCAGCGAAATGTTCACAAGTCTGATAGATAACAGATGGATTGATACTGGGAAGTATCTGCATGAGAATTGGCTGCTGAAAAGAACCCTAAGCGAAGGCATAAGCAACGAATGGATAGATTCCATATACGATAGAGCCATGGACTCAGGTGCACTTGGAGGAAAGCTTATCGGCGCAGGTGCTGGTGGTTTCATGCTCTTCTTCGCCCCTTCAGATAAGCACGAAGAGATAATTCGGGCTCTCCCGGAACTAAAGCAGGAGCCATTTGAGTTTGAGGCGTTGGGAAGCAGGATAATATATATTGGGGACTGAGCCTGCAGAGTTCTTTCGCCCTCCAAACCACCCCTCAGGTTAAATATTTTTCATGCCAAAAGCGAATCAGGTATTAATATGGCATTGAATATAAAATCAGAGGAAAAGACCACGACTCGCCAGAGAGCATTCATAATGTCGCATCAAGGAGGGAAAAGAACAGATGCCAGCATACTCGGCATAAATCCAAGGGATGCGGTTCTTATTGCAGCAGTCAGGAGCGGTGCTCCTTTGCGCGATGTCATGGCCGCACTGTCAAGAGTTGACGAAGGTGCGTGCTTCACCCGCATTGTATAAGATCTTCAAATCCATCTTATATACCTTTATATGCATATTTATTATCAGGCTTTGCGGCAAGGTGCGAGATTAACTTTTTCTTCCCACAACTCTGCAAGAAGGTATTTAAGCTTATTGTTGCAAAGTAATAGAACATAGCATTGCTATTGTATCGTATCTTAAAAGGTATATTTACATCTTAGCTTGCTATTCATGAAAATTCCTGATGGAATTAGATATAGTCTTGAGGAGTGCAAAGAGGCTCGCAGTAATTGCTTTACGCGGATACTTCCGCAGATTCCAGTCGATGCTGCTGGAGGACACCGCTATCAGATTTCGACAGCCATGCAAGTCTACCCAGTGACTTCACTGGGTGGCGTACGGCTCAGTAACGCGTGGTCAATCTACCGCAGAGAAGGGGATAACCTTGGGAAACTGAGGACAATACCCTATAGGCTAAGTGCTCTGGAAGGAGCGTTAGCTTAAAGTGGATGCGAATTGGAGCATTTCAGCTCTGCGATGAGACTGCGTCGGATCAGGCAGATGGCGGGGTAACGGCCCACCATACCTTTGACCTGTAGGGGATATGAAAGTATAAGCCCCGAGAAGGGCACTGAGACAAGGGCCCTAGCGCTACGGCGTGCAGCAGGCGCGAAAACTCCACAATGCGCGAAAGCGTGATGGGGGGAGTCTGAGTGGCACACTTTTAGTGTACCTTTTGCTAAGTCTAGACAGCTTGGCGAATAAGTGCTGGGTAAGTCCGGTGGCAGCCGCCACGGTAATACCGGCGGCACAAGTGGTGTTCACGATTATTGGGCTTAAAGAGTCCGTAGCTGGCCGAAACCGTCTTATGTGAAATATTGGTGCTTAACATCAATGCGTGCATAAGATACCTTTCGGCTAGGGAGCGGGAGAGGTCAAGAGTACTCATGGGGTAGGAGTAAAATCTTTTAATCCTATGAGGACTACCGGTGGCGAAGGCGCTTGACCAGAACGCATCCGACAGTGAGTGACGAAGGCTAGGAGAACGAATCGGATTAGATACCCGAGTAGCCCTAGCAGTAAATTATGCAGACTTTAGGTGTTGCGCCTATCACGAATGGGTGCAGTACCGTAGGAAAACTGTTAAGTCTGCCGCCTGGGGAGTACGGCCGCAAGGTTGAAACTTAAAGCAATTGGCGGGGGAGCACACAAGGGGTGGATGCTACGGTTTAATTGAATTCAACGTCGGGAATATTACCTGGAGCGACGGCAGGATGATGGTCAGGCTAACGACCTTACCAGACGAGCCGAGAGGTGGTGCATGGCGATCGTCAGTTCGTGGTGTGAACTCTCCGGTTAAGTCCGGTATGCTTTCGTGTGATTCTATGAAAACAATGCTAAAGCCAAAAATATGTTATATGGTTGGGCTCTTCTCAAAGAACTTGGGAGAGAACAATGCCATAGGGATTAGAACCAACCTTAAAGAAGTGGAGGAACGCTTCATAGAGACAGCTATAAAAGAGCTCTCTATAGAACCAAGCAAGATCCTTTTCAGGGATGGAGATGTATTTTTCTATCACTCAAGGATCTACAAGCAATTTCTTGATATAATCAAGAGAGAGACTAAGATCTTTAAGACCGAAAACGAGCTTTCAAAGAGCTACGTTGCAGGTCTTTTCGATGCTGCTGGTTCTATTAAAAGAAGCGGAGTCCATATTAAGGGAATGAATCCCAGCGATGAGCTTATGTTAGAGGAGCTCGGAATCCACACGAACGGAGGAAGAGTCTTGAACATAAGCAAGTTTTTCATGCTTATGAAGGGCTATAGCATTTTGTTGGAGATAACACGATTGCCCGGTTACGAACGAGACTCTCACTGACCGTTGCCAGCAGTCTAGAGATAGACTGGGCACTCAGTTGGGACCGCCTGCGTTTAAGCAGGAGGAAGGAGAGAGCAACGGTACGTCAGTATGCCCCAAATCTTCAGGGCCACACGCGGCATACAGAGGTTGGTACAATGGGTTGCAACTCAGAGATGGGAAGCTAATCCCCCAAAACCAACCAAAGTTCGGATTGAGGATTGAAACTCATCCTCATGAAGCTGGAATCCCTAGTAATCGCTTGTCATCATCGAGCGGTGAATACGTCCCTGCTCCTTGCACACACCGCCTGTCAAGTCATCCAAATGAGGCTCTAGTGAGGCAGTATCTATGATATTTTCGAACTAGAGTTTCGTAAGGAGGGCTAAGTCATAACAAGGTATCCGTAGGGGAACCTGCGGATAGATCACCTCACAAACTTCACTTGAAGTATTGTAACCTAATAATGATTGTGTGCAAAATGCTGCGTAAGCCTCGCATTATTTCCTCAAGACTATATTCTTATTTTTCATGTTTTTTCTAAATCTTTTATCTCGCAAGAATAGAAAGCTTTTTAAATTTTTCTTAAAAAAAGAGTAATCTTTAAATATGATATTTTACTCTAACATATTACAATTCCTAATGTGATATCAATGAGTAAAGATAATATTATGCGAAATTCAGAGTACCTCAGGGCTCTCGGAAATGCAGTTAATACTGAAATAGGCTTTTCAGAAGCCAACGGCAAAAGCCTGAATAGTGTTTCAAAATTTGAACATGGGATGAATGCTCTGAATCAAGCGAGAAATAGGGTAATTCCATCTCCCTCACAGACTATAAATACAACTGCATCTGGCGAAGGCCTGAAGAGTGTTTCAAAATTTGAACAAATGATGAAAGCAATGTCTCCGGCCGGGATGTATTGGGACTCTGGGGAACTGGTCTGGGTCAGGCCAAATAATACCAACGGTTCTCAGTTTGTTGCAGTCGGAACATTCTTCACAAAGATTGCCAACAGCACAACAACACATCTGCACAACTCGGTTACAGTTGCAGAGAATATGGTAAAAGTTGGAACTTCTGTGGTTGTAGGGAATGTAAGCAATGCAATATCATTCGCATCAAGCCTGGCTGGCAATGCTTATACGGTGACATCTGGCAAGATACATGGCGCTTATTCGTCTGCTGTATCATTTGGCTCTGATACATGGAAAAGAGCCTCAGACAATACGGTAGCTGCTTACTCACATGCAGTAAATACAGCCACGCATGCAACAAATTCGGTAAATAAAGCAGCAAAGGATGCTGCTTCTGTTTCTGGAAGTACGTACTCTGATATCGTTAATATCGGAAAGATTTCCTTCAAAACAACAGCGTCCATTGCATCGAGTACATATTACTCTACAGTTTCATCAAGCTCCGCAGGATGGAAGTATGTGTCTAACTCTGCTTCTGCAGCATACGGAAACATCTCCGCACATGTGCAAAGCGCATCCGACAAAGTAAGGACGAGTGCCATTGCGATAGCAGCAAAGGCAGCAGCAATATCCTCTGCAGCATCTCTCGGGACGGCAAGCCACTACACTCAAGCGAATGCATGGATCGGAAGTGCTGCGAAGAGCACACAGTCAAAGGCAGCGGGAGCATACGCAAACGTAGCAGGAGAGGCAGCCAAAGCAGTTGAATACGCCTCTTCACAGATAAATTATGCACGCACTACCTCCGCAAAGAGCGCGAAATCTGCAGCAAATGCTGTAGCAAGCATTCATGGAAATGTTGCACAGTTTGTAAGCAGAGATGTTAAACGGATGCGTGAGGAACTTTTAGAATCTCACACACGCACTTCAGAAGCAAGGCGAAGAACTAGAATAGCATCTTCCATAGTAAGAGGGAAAATTCAGGGATATGTGGACATGGAAGGGAAGAGCATTCATTTTGTCCATCCATCATTTGGGAGTATTTCAGGCACTATCATTTCTACAGAGGATGGCCGTACGGCAATATCTTTATCTGAAAGCCAATCAACAGCCGCCACTGGAAGGCAACCATCAACAATCGCTTCGGCTTACGATGCAGCCAAAGCTGCAGTCTCTGCAGCTCCGGGCTTCTTCTCAAAGGTTCAGGCAAGCGTTGCAGCATCTGTAACAAAAACAATAAAGGGTGTTTCATCAACATTGGAAGAGGTTGCAAAGGCAAATATGATGCCTTTCCCACCCGATTCGAGCACAGCTGAGAAGCAGCCTCAACTAAAGGCCGTGCCACCGAAGGTCTCAGAATCAGATAAGATAAAGCAGGAGATCAGGACTCTAAGGAGCTCAACTCCTGAAAAATCGCCAAATGGCAGATTCGGTACAAGGACTGAGCGTCATCAAGCAGAAAAAATGGGCGCAGAATTAGAAGTCCTAGAAGCAAGGCTCGCAAGGATGGATGCTCTTTCCAGCGCAGCAAGAAGAAGCGCAGAAAGTGCGGTAAGGAAGCAGCCACAGAGATTAAGAGCCTAGATCTCTTACAACTTTATTATTTGCCATACTAACCAACGGATGATTGCAATATAGCTATGACAATGCAGGAAAGGTCTGCCTTCAAGTATAAAAGAAGCCAGGATCGAGAATCTCTAACCAGGCTGGTATCTGGTGTCAGAAAGGTTAATTGCAGGGTTGGTTTTGTCACCAGAATGGAATGTTTATAAGATTGACAATTGCAATGAAAGGATAAGCGGGGTAAATGTGAATCACTGGCAGATACTCTTAAGAAGCTTCTCCAAGGATCCCAATGCTCCTCTTATGATCTAAGAAATGGGTAGCTAAATGAATACGGGAAGAATAGTAACGTCCGAGTTGCGCGTGGCTGCGGAGTCAATAAGTCGACAATTCGGGATAAAGATAGATCTAAGTGACTCGTACCATAAGACGTTCATAAATGCATTCGCCGAGCGCTCTCTCGCCCTCAGTAGTCGATTGTCAAATCTTGTATCAGTAGCAATGGGTTGCAATGTTGCTGGCATCGTTGCATTGTTCCCAAGCAACGCTGGTGATGGCTCTATACTCTTAGCTGAAAGAGACAGGATAACAGGAAAGAGATATCTTCATAAAGTTATTATTGCCAATTCAGGAAAACTTTTGTTTGTTGACATGCTCGAAGTGGCAAAAAAGAGAGACTAATCCCAATCCATAAATAATAAAAATCTTGCATCATTATATAATTTGGTGATATCGTGGCGCAAGTCGATGGGGTTGTTGTAAGGCGAAATATTTTGGATAGGCTTGTCTTTCCAAGTGTTGCTCGTTCGTCCGATGTGGTTCTTAGAAGCAACAGTGACCTCAGGGCATTGCATAGGGATTCGTTGCAAGCTCAAACGCTTGGGGAATTCCTTGGTCTTGGAACATCTATAATAGGCGCAGCTGCACTCTATTCGCATATAAATACTACAAAAGATATTTTCGGATCGCTTTTTGCTGCGGCTGGAGTAACCTCCCTTTTCATAGCATTATATGCTGCAAAGAGAGACAAGAAGATATCACTTCTTTTAAAAGAAAATACTAATAGTGGCGTGCCGTAGCCCCTCTTCTGTTTTAGGCGACATTAGACTCAGCGGCATTTTGCCTTGCAACTAAAGCATCTCTATAAATGCCTTTATGTCTTTCAGCATCATTCTGGCATCTGGCTGGTTAGTAACATCCACATACTTCTTATCATAATATTCTACATTCGCCAGCATGCCTACCATCTGGCGATCGGAATATGCAATTATGTCTTTTATTCCCCTTATCTTCGCTATGCCATTCATATAATTAACATATTTTCTCTTGTTTGTCAATAATCTAAAGCCAATCCAAGTATCATATATATCTTTAAGTTCATTTCTGTCCAACATAGCAAGGGTCTTCTCTGCCATAAGGTATTCGATACTATATGATGGAACTATGATTGGCGGCACCAATTGACCATAATAATAAAGTAAGTCTACAAGCTGAAGCTTCTCCGGTTCTTCAAAGATCTTCTCTGTAGGCACAAGGTCCAAAACTATCTCTTTATATGTCATTCTGGCAGAGGTTACTTTTCTTCCAGGGAAAGCTCCACTAAAGGTCATCTTTGCCCCAATCTTCTTAAGCACTCTCAATGTCTTCTGATAAGAATACACAAAAATATCCAAATCATACGATAGACGCTGCTTCTTTCCAAAATATATCTTGTTAAGCGCAGTGCCTCCAAACAAGCCAACCCTGCATCCTTCTTTCTCTAGCATTGGGAATATTTCACCCATGGCTTCGTATGTAGCTAAGCTTTTTCTAACCTTAGTCGCATCTATTCCCAGTTTTATTGCTAATTCGTTGAGATCTATATCATATTGCATTAAACCACTGCCTGACATTGATGCTATCGTATATCTCCCATCTTGAATTATAATTTATATTTTTATGTTTAAAAAAATATGATATCCTAGAGCCTTCTCTGCTAAGTTTATACAATCTCTTTAAGAACCATGCTGGAGCCAATCCTTCCAATGCGTACCCTATCCTGCGAATATCTGTAAGGCTAGAATCCATTGCATAATAAAGCAACTCTTTCCACTCTTTTTTAGTAAGCTTTCTCTCGTTCAATGCCCTATACATATCAAAATAATTCGCGTATTTTGGCACTGAAAGTATATCAAAGATGGTTTTTGGGTACGTAGATACTAATATCTCATCTCCCTCTACAAGTATGAATTCTGCACCGTATTGCTGCTTTGACACATTTACCGGAATTATTATTCTGCCTAATACTCTTCGTTTTTTCTTATGTGCGGATGTGCATACATAGATTTCACTACTTACCTCTGTTTTAAGGCTGTGCAGGTAAAGTGCCGAGGAAAAGCCAATGTAACCCTTATACAAATAAATCCCTATGTAAAATATATTCGCTGTCTTGGAATAAATACTTTTAGATATCTTGAAAAGTTTACCTGTTTTTAACAAATTTTTAATCCTATAATTTATCTTTCTCTTGCTAACTCTCCCATGGGTTATTCTAACTATCTCTCTTGTCTTAAAGACCTGTGGCAAATCTTCTATGTTGATAATTCTATCCATATGGAACACTTTATGTATCCAAAATAAAATTTATCAACAGATATAAAAAGGTTTCGCATGTTGAGGTTTTGAGACTTTATTCATTTCTTTCGGCATATTTCGATTTAACAGTTATCAAATCTACAAATATTATTCCATCAGCCGATTTTGTCTCAAAGCCGCGTGTTGATCTGTAAAGACCTTCCAAACAAGCTACTTCTCAGTGGCGTGCCGTAGCCCCTCTTCTGTTTTAGGTGACATTAGACTTAGCGGCATTTTGCCTTGCATGCTCACTGTATGCGCACCGGCGCGTTTCATCCACACCCGAAGGCTCGTAGTGTCATAGCTTATCTTCGGCAGCGGTCTCGTTTCTGTTCCGGATAAGGCCTTAAGCCGTACATACTCTGCATGGAGAGAGCTTCCTCAGCCCGAAGGCCGTCGGTCACCCGCACGCCACTATTATTATATTACTTATCCTACTATTTAATTATTATGCTAAACGTGCTCCTTTCAGGGACGCTGAATTCAGTTCTCTCTGAAGTTATAGTCATATTCGCCATAGCTATAGTCTTATTCATAATATTCAAGATTGGCAAGGCGATCCTCAAGCTGATATTCGGACTCATAATAAACAGCATTCTGGGCATTGTCGCAATATTCGCACTCAACTATATCTTCAATCTTGGGTTGCCCCTGAATGCGCCAATCTTAATAGCAACTGCGATATTCGGGTTGCCTGCTGTCGGAACCATACTGATACTCAAGCTTACAGGAGCAGCATTTCTCTTTCTTATATAATATCTTTATCAGTATAATGCCTGACTTCCCTTCCCGCTCGGCCTTGTGAACGATATTATAACTGCAATAAAGACCAAAGCTGCGAAGATTATGAATATACTATGGAATGCCGACATGAATGTAAGCCACTTGCTTTGGTAAGCTGCGGAATTTACCACGCTCGATGGAAGGTTGCTAGTAGTGCCAACGAAGAGCGTCACAAAGCTAGATATGTTAACCGTGGATCCTATGAAGACAAAAGCTATCGTCATACTAAGCATCATTGCGACATTCATCAGTGTTGAGTTTATTGCAGATCCTACTCCCCTTTGATGTGGCTCAACGCTGCTCATTATCGATGATACATTTGGCGATGCAAATAAGCCTCCGCCTATCCCAGCAAGCAGCATCACTGTAAGAAGTAAGTAGTAGGATGCGGTTTCTGGAAGGAATATTAGTATCAGCAATGATGCCAACGATAATATCAAGCCCAAGGTTGTCAGAACCCTGTATCCGTGCCTATCTGATAATATCCCGCTTATCGGTCCAACAACAAGGAATCCAAGGCTTAATGGTATTAGCATAAGGCCAGCATTCAGCGCACTAAATCCTTTCACTCCTTCAAGGAAGAAGACAAGAAGGAACATAACTCCACCCCTCCCAACAGCATTGAATGCGCTTGAAAGAACGCCTGCAGAGTATAATCTGTGCTTAAAGAGCTCAAATTTTATTATCGGTTGCTTAGCAAATCTTATCTCATTTATCAGGAGCGCTGCAAGCAAAAGTATGAATCCTATCCCAGCAATGTAACTATATCCTAGATACGGGTAGAACGAGGCCTTGAATGCTCCTGAAGCATGAGCTCCCATAGATCCCAATGTATAAAATGTAGCAGCTAGCAACAATGTCGATATTGTCAATACTAGAAGTATCGTTCCTGATATATCAAGCCTTTGGTCTGGTTTTATCTGTGATACTTCGTGTAGCATCATGTATGCCCAGACTGTGGCTATTATCCCAACAGGCACATTTATCATAAAGATCCATCTCCATGAATAAAATGAGGTTATGATTCCTCCAAGAACAAGCCCAAGGACGCTTCCTCCAACCATTGCTACCATATTGGTCCCAAGAGCCATACCTCTCTCCTTCTGTGGAAATACCTCTGTTAATATTGCAGCAGTGTTTGACCACATCATAGCAGCTCCAATTCCTTGAAGCAGCCTAAATATTATCAGCTGTAACCCCTCGGTGATCCATCCGTTCGGTATTATAATTGAGGATAGTCCAGCAAAGAATGATCCTACTGTAAAGACTGCAAATCCAAGCTTGTATATCTTCACCCTCCCGAACATGTCCGCAAGCCTTCCAAAGAACAGGAGAAGTGTTGCTATTATTAGCATGTAGCCCATCAAGACCCATATCAGGTATGCGAAGCTTGTAGCTGTGGCTGTCTGATATGCAAGGGTCGAAGCAGCAGCGCTTCCTCCTGGTATGTGCAAGAGAATGCTCTTCAAGATGAAAGGCAATGATATTACCACTATGCTGGTATCTATGCCTGCCATCAGCATTCCAAGTGTCGTATTGGATAATACAATCCACTTGTACCACGGTTTGTCTCTATGGTCTTGTTTCTTAAAGATCATTTGCTCACTGAAAATTAGTCTAATTTTATACTATTTGAAGCACAAAGTATAAAAACCTTTAAGAAGCCATATCTGGGTTCACTTTGATAATTCTATATCTATCTTCTGCACCGTCTTCCTCTTTGCGTGCTCTGCAAGCCTGACGGATTTCTTTGCCATGGAATAAGCAAACTTGTTAACAATATCAGTGAATTCTATGACTGCAGTATCGCTTACGCGAAAAGCTCCCGCCTCCTTAAGGATCTTCCTTGCAGCACCGTGTGTTATTGCCATAAAGATAACCTTCTTTCTTTATGTATAAAAAGTGTTATTGAATATATAAAGCTCTTTCGTAGCAGGGTATATCAATGATTGGATGGAATACAGGTCTCTTAGGGGGAGTGATTCAAAGGGCCTTATTGAGCTCATATTCTCGGTTTATCACGATGATCCATTATCCATGTGGTTTGATTCAGAACCAAGGAAGGATGAGTTGACAGTCCTGATTGGGAACAAGCGCAGGCAGCAGAGCACTGGCAATGTTTCAGATATTATAGCATTGGATGGCAAGAAGATAATAGGCGAGTGTGAGATAGTGCGTGTTGGAATAGGCCTTGGCCTTATCGGTGTAATAATACAAAAAAGCCATAGGCGAAAAAATGTCGGAAGCACGCTATTAAAGATCACATTGAACGATGCTAAGAAGCTCGGGATAATACGAGTATATGCTGAGATCTCATTGAGAAACGACATTGCGATAAAGTTTTTTGAGAAGATGGGTTTCTCAATGGCCTCTGCTGCCGAGGCTAATCTGTTAAGGAAAGCCCCAGGCTCAAAAACGACCATACTGGCAAAGGATCTCTAGGATCAGGTCGTGAAATTATACACAGCTTCAACGCTTCCATTCTGCTGGCTTAATATATCATACAGTGATGTCGGTGTAGACTTTGATGAATAGACAACTACCCATACATTGCTAAAGTTCCTCCCACTCAGCATCGTTCTGTTCTTGTATGTGGCTCTTACTATTACGTTCGAGAATCCGTATTGGCTGATATATCTCATTACTCCTGTTGTATTGCTTATGTATGAGAAGGTTATAGCTGCCGGATATGACTCTATTTCATAAGGGCCACTGCCTCCATATCCATATATCTGGCATGCATCTGTGTAACTGTTTTCTGTTCTGTTTACTAGCCCGTATTTTGGATAATCAAATGAATAAACAGAGTATGATGGGCATGGGCTAGTCGCATTGTAGACTACTGACGCTATGATATGCCAGCTTCCGGGGTAAACCGAAGGAGATGCATTTAATATATTGATGGCTGCGTTCTGGTTTGAGTTCTTTAAATCTGTTAGGACTATCTGTGCAGCTTCCTGGCTCGTCACAGCTCTCTCACCAAGGTGAAGCCCAACTACTACGTAATAAAAAGCAATCATGATTACTATTATTACTGCAGCGACAATAACTGTCTTTGACAACAAATCCATGTTTAACCATCAGATTCAATATATAAAAATCTTGCTAAGTGGCATCCTCCAACGACTAAAGGTCGTTGGCTTCCAGGGTGGCTATGATTGGTCGTCATTATGCCACCCGTATAGTTCCTCGTTCAACGAAATCAGCCTTCATTGCTGAAGGACTTACAATATCTCCAGAGGCGTGGCTTCCCCCTTGTCCAGAGGTAGCTCTTTTTAGTATATTTATGCTTGCATTCAAATCCCTGTCCTTTGACATTCCGCATTTTTGACAGTGGAATGTTCTTTCAGACAGAAGCATATCCTGAATGTTTCCGCATTCACTGCACGTCTTTGAGGTATCTTTAGGATTTACACCAACCACTACGCAACCAGCACTTTCAGCCTTGTATTGTAAATAGTTGATGAAATTACCCCAAGATTCTTCGCCTATACTTCTTGCAAGATGATGATTCTTCATCATATTTGCAACCTTGAGTTCCTCGTATGCAATGAATGAGTATGAATTGACAAGATTATACGATAGCTTATGAAGCCAGTCTTCTCTTATTCGTGCAGTATGCTCGTATTTCCTTGCGTAGTTTAGAACTGCCTTTCTTCTCTTATGCGAGCCTTTCTTCCTCCTTGAGATTATTCTTTGAAGCCTTTTGAGTTTGGTTCTGTCCGCCTTTGAGATGTGTTTATTTTGAATGATTGAGCCATCTGACAGAACTGCATATTTGTTTATGCCCAAGTCCATGCCGACTTTATCTCTGTTGTTTGATATGAATGGATTATCTTCTTTTTCAACTGCAAGCGCAATATACCACTCCTGCGACTTCGTTTTCTTTATTGTTCCCTCAATCTCTCTGTGGTTCATGAAGTTTACTCTTCCTATTTTTTAAAGTTCTACTCTCTTCTTTTCAATCTTGAAACCTAATTGTGGATATGTTAATGAAGATACAAACGTTCTATATCTTGGAAACCCAACTTTTACTCTCTTTCCCTCTTTCTTTTCTTTACACCTTCTGAAGAAATACCTGTAAGCATCAG
>JAJZJV010000001.1 GCA_021809925.1 Microcaldota archaeon
GTGTCCACTCGCCGCCAAAGGATTTTAGAAGAGAAAGGATATGTTTATTGCAGGATTAGGTTCCTGCCCCCGACAAGGTCAGGGGAAAGCTTTTGCCTATTCTTTTTGATTGTCAGTATGAATACATTATGGATTATTGCTCTTACGATACCATCAGAGTAAAGCCTCTCGACGGTTTTGTAACTGATGTCAACCCCATTAAGTGCGCCAAACAAAGATACCGGGCCCGACATCTTCCTGTTGCTCTGTTTGACAGTAGATTTGATCAGCAGAGATACGGCCTTCTTTTGCTGTGTCAGTTTCGGACGCCTTCCTCTGTTAGATTTATTGATGATAATAAACGAGGAGGCTTCATCTACGATATTATTAAGCTCAGTAGAAACGTACCTTATTCTGTCTTTGTATTCTCGTTCATATTCTACCCAATTTACCTTTTTCTTGGCGTATGGGTTGTGATATGTCTCTACAATTTGATTGAACTCTGAGGGAAATCTTCGGAACCGTTTATTCGTTAACATTTTGTGCTTTTCCATCATATACTATAGCATAGAAAAGTATTTATAGATATCTATAGATATATTATAATTGGTGAGACAATGCCTAAAACAATGAGAGAGATCGAATTGACACAAAAAAGAATCATATTGAAGGACGAAGTAGAAACCATATACGAGAAAACTGTCACGCCTTTCGGCACATCGGCAAAGGCAGATATCCCAAGAAAGTATATAGGAAAACGCGTTTACGTTATTGTGCTTAAAAAGTGATTATTTGGGGTTTTTGTCCCGATCTCATTGAATCAGATAAGTATTTATATCAGTTAAGCTATATTTAAATAGGTTCGTGGTCGGTTTTTATGTTGAAAAACAAAATTAACAATAAAAAGGTTTTGTCAAGCAATAAGAAGAGCAAGAAGGCGCCATCCAGAACAGCGAGGAGACAGAGGGTCATACAAAAAAACAAGCCAAAGCATCAGGTTGGGAAAGGAGTAATTATTAATCAAAAAGATGCTAAAAAACAGAGAGAGACGTTAGAGCCTAAGAAAATAATAAATAATAGCTTTAGTCCGGAAGTCAAGGAGGCTGTACAAAGCAGGATATTTTTAGAATATTTGTCCAAGAATATAGGTAGAGGTGCTGTAGATATTGTTGGTGCTTTGGAGTCGCAAGCGCAGACAGATGACAAGCTTGCAGGAAAATTAGGTATTAAAGTGAATGAAGTAAGAAGAATACTAAACCTTCTGAATAACCACAGTATTACCAAATATGATGTAAGTAAAGATAATAAAGGATGGCTTACGTTTAATTGGTATATTGATAACGAAAAACTCCTTTATTTTACACAGGTGTTGAAAGAGAAGGAGACCGAAGAAAAAACGTTTTTGCCAGATAATTGCAATGACTTTTTCTTTTGTGAAGTATGTTTTGAAGAACAGAAGCTTGTCCTGCCTTTTGATACTGCCTTTGAAGCAAATTTTAAGTGTGAATGTGGAAAAGAGCTAAAAATATTAAACAGAGAAGAAGCTAAAAAAATGTTTGCTTGAGTAGGCAAGATAAGCCAACTTAATATGTTGTACAATAAGAAAGTATTATAAAATATAAATAACAAAACCAAAGATAAAAACTAGCGAGGTAGGGTAGCCTGGAGTGCCCGCCGGGCTCATAACCCGGAGAACGGTGGTTCAAATCCACCCCTCGCTATAGACATACACCCCACAATTCCGCTATTCGTGATTTTATTATATATATAGACAATAAAAGAAAGAAACTAAAAAATTAATATGGAAAAATGACGTTTTTCTAAAAATAATAGTGGAATTGCGGTGTGGTATTTTTGATGAATGATGTCGCTGTAGAATTGTTTGCTAAACTTCAGGAAGAAAAGAAAACAGGCGAATTATTACAACTACAATCTGACTATTATGTTAAATTAGACAAATATGCTGAAACAAAAAAAGATAATCTCTTTGAAAACGGAAAAGATAAAGAAAATATTATTAAAATACTTTCATCCTTGAAAAAAAGAAGAATACAGAAAATACTTGTTTATTTAGCATATGAGAAACCTTTACCTTCCCAGATACCTCTCGAAGAAGAAGATTTATATAATCAAATAAAGAAAATACTTAATAAAGAACACGTTTCCAACTCTGTGACAAAGATACGCATAAATGTACAGGTGCCTGAAATAATAACAAAAGAAGGAACAAAACTCGGTCCTTATAAACAGAATGAAATAGTAGAACTTAATAAAGAAGAAGATATTAATTTTATATTAAGCAATAAAATAGGAGAAATTGCTAATTAATAGGCGATAATATGAAAATTCAGAAAGATATAATGACTTTCTGCGCAAATTGCAACGAACATACAAAACACGTCGTTAAGCTCTACAACAAGAAACAGCAACGTGGCTTAAGCATAGGCACTAGAAGGCACAATCGCGCAATCAAAGGATATGTTGGGAGCGTAGAACCAAAAATACATCCAAAAAAACTGGGCAAGAAACAAAAAGCTCTCTTAGAATGTTCTAAATGCAAAAAATCGAGCGAGAAGATCTTCGGAGGAAGGACGAAGAAAAAATTAGAAATTAAAAGATGAATGGATGATAATAAACAAAGAACTCCCATCAGATGGTGAATTTGTGCTTATAAAAATAAGCAAAATAATGCCTTATGGGGCATATTGTTCTTTAACTGAGTACAACATAGATGCATACCTCCCAATATCCGAAATATCTTCTGGTTGGATCAAAAACATTCATGAATTCATAAAAGAAGGACAACAAGACGTCGCAAAAGTGATATTTGTTGATAAAGAAAAGAAATCAGTGGACATATCCTTGAAAAAGATAAATCCGAACGAGAAAAAAGAGAAGATAAACGAATATCGTCTTGAAAAGAGAGCAGAAGGTTTATTCAATCAGGCAATAATAGCTACAAAAAACAGCGACAAAAGAACAGAGATAATATCAAAACTCTCAACCAACGCACAAACCTACACTGAGGTAATAAATAATTCATATTCTAATAAGAATTCCCTCTCTTCACTACTCGGTGAACCTTTTAGTAAGATCCTTCACGAAATAGTTGTGAAAAACACAAAACCAAAAGTCTGCAAAGTTTCATATATTGTAGATATGAAGACTACCGATACCAAATCCGGAATAAGCACTCTAAAGAACATATTTTCAGACATAGAATCCCTCGGAGTCAAAGTACTTTATCTTGGCGCACCAAAATATCGCCTCGTAGCTGAAGACAGCACCTACCCAAATGCCGAAGCAAAAATCAAAAAAGCACAAAAGATATTCGAGAAAAATTCAAAGAAGATTACGTTTTCAATAGCAGCAATGAAGCCCGAATAACTCATTTTTGCATAATATCTCTTTAATAAGTTATCACGCAAATACTCATAAAGAGGATGGCCATGAAAAGTACAAAAATTTACTACAACAAAGAACTCAAGTTTAAAGATCCTATAATGATTGTGGGGCTTCCTGGGATTGGGGGAGTTGGGAGCCTTGTCGCAGAACATCTCAAGAACGAATTCAAAGCAAAGAAATTTGCAACTTTATATTCCCCACACTTCATACACCAGACAATAATGCTGAGCGATGGGAGACTTAGACTTGTAAATAACCGATTTTATCATGCAAATATAGGAAAGAAGGATGTTGTTCTCCTGGTTGGAGATACGCAGGCAACAACCCCTGAAGGACAATATGAAGTCAATGAAAAAATCGTGAAATTCTTCAAAACTCTTGGTGGAAAGTCCGTTTATACTGTTGGCGGATACAACATCAGTGGAAATTATGTAGATTATCCGCGCGTCTTCGGGGTTGCCACTACAAAAAAGATGATAGAATCTCTAAGTGATACCAAAATAATATTTGGAAAGGCAACCGGTGCCGTATGGGGATCTGCAGGGCTAATACCTGCATTCTCAAAAAAATACAATATTGATGCAGCATGTGTTATGGGCGAGACTGGGGTGCTCGAGATAGACGCAAACGCTGCAAAATCTGTCCTACAAGAACTAAGCAAAGTACTGGGTGTCAAAATCAATCTTAATAATATAGACAAAATAAAGAAAGAGACAGAGCGTGTCATCAAAGAGATGGAAGAAGCCGCAAAGAATATGCCTGAGAACCAACAACCCACGCGCGATAACCTCTCATATATTCGATAATGTTCCAAGCGCCAGTAATCTAGCCTGGTAGGATCTCAGCTTCCCATCTTTAAGGAAAAAGCTGATAGCTCGGGTTCAAATCCCGACTGGCGCAGCCATCACAAAGAGCTAAAGAAACTACCGTATCTTATGAGATAATATCGTTCAAAGATCTGATCTGGCGAAAGACCCAGCATCTTAAAAATCCTTGATACATTCTCCTCCTCAAGCACCTTACCGGGCGCCGCCATCAGTGATATTGTCTGAATATAAATCTGACCAGAGCACTCAAGAACGACAAACTAGAAAGCCCTTCTAATATGGGTGGTACTTTATTAGTTCCAAACACATCCAAAACCGCATCTATTTTTTTCTAAACTCCTCACCACATCTATCTCTAATCTTAACAAGCCTGACTGAAAGTGCAAGGGAGCCGAAAGCGGCAAGGCATGATATCCTATCCTAGATCTTTTCTGTGTTTCTTCTGTATTCAATTCGTCAAGCCCCTATCAAAATCATTCGATGAACGCAGCGCTATCATCGAAGACGAAACGAATATCATCTTCTCCAATGTCCACCCCTATGCTCTAATTTACCCGGTTCTTTTTTAAATACTTCTAAAGTCTCTTCTATCAATTATTATTGGAATTATATTAACGGCTCTAAGAAGTCCAGTCATCCTTTCAGCATCAACTGCTTTTTAGGAATTGGAGCAAACATATGACAGATGAGCGTGCAAATACTCTGTCCGGGAAACCTTCAGATAAAGTTATGTCAATTTTCCTGCTTTTTAAAGAAGCATCCCAGATAACCAATATCCTCTTTACATTATCTGCAGTTATTGGCTCGGTTATTAATGAGAGAAAAGCTAGAGCGATAACCATCTCTCCGCTCTCGTCTTTCCGGATCTCTTCTCTGGCAAGTCTTTTCACAACCCTATTATAATTATCCATGAACAAGCTTGAGGCAAGAACCTCTATCTTCCTCAGACCCCCCTAGCATCACTCTTGATAACTATGGGCTCTTGATAACTAGGGACTGGTCAATTGTTGGAGTATTGCTCAAAAAGCTTTATAATCCTATCCTGCCTACTCTATAATACTAATTATTGGGGTTCATCAAATGCCAAAAGAAAAGAGCATCAAAGAGCTCGAAGACCTTCCAGGGATAGGCCCTACAACTGCGGAAAAGCTAAAAGAAAACGGATATGATTCTGTTGAAAAAATTGCTGTTGCGTCGCCACACGAACTATCCGAGCTTGTTGGTCTCAGTGTTGATAATGCAAAGAAAGCAGTAGAGGCTGCCCGCCAAGCAACAACTCTAGAATACAGCACCGGATCTGACTTATATAATAAAAGAAAAGCTCTGGGCCGCATCTCAACTAACGCCAAGACGCTTGACGACCTTCTTGGAGGGGGGCTTGAAACAAATGCAATAACAGAAGCATATGGGAAGTTCGCATCTGGAAAGACCCAGCTGTCTTTTCAACTATCTGTAAATGCACAACTCCCACTAGACAAAGGAGGCCTAGCTGGCGCGGTCTTATTTATAGACACCGAAGGAACATTTCGTCCAGAAAGAATAGAATCAATAGCAAAAGCGAAAGAGCTGGATCCTGAACAAGCAATGAATAACATAAAGGTAGTGCGCACAGTTACTACTGAACAGCAAATTCTCTCTATAGAGAGAGCAGATAAGCTGGTTAGGGATGAAAATATAAAGCTGATTGTTGTTGACTCCATGATGTCTCTCTTTAGATCTGAGTTTATTGGGAGGGGGGCTCTAGGAGAAAGGCAGCAGAAGCTAAATTCTCACATCCACAAACTCCAAGCCCTTGCAGATACATATAACCTTGCAGTCTATGTCACAAACCAGGTAATGGACAACCCTGCAATACTATTTGGCGATCCAACAACCCCTGTCGGAGGAAACATAATGGCACATGCAGCCACAACCCGTCTTTACATGAGGAAATCAAAAGAAGAAAAAAGGATAATACGCCTTGTCGATTCTCCAAACATGCCTGAAGGAGAAGCTGTAATAAAAATAACAACGAACGGCATAAGGGATTAATCGGGTTCATCATGCTTTTTTTGGTAGGTGTTGGATTAGATACTGGGGATATATCTGTAAAAGGATTAAACCTCATAAAATCCACAAAACATGTTTGCATAGAGCAATACACAACAAAAATAAGCATGGAATATCTAAGTTACCTTAAAACGGAATCCGGAAAGGACATACTGGAACTTTCAAGGAGCGATCTCGAAGAGAGACTCAACAATACACTATCAAAAGCAAAAAACGCGGATTTAGTAATCCTCTTTCCAGGAGACCCACTAATAGCAACGACACACAAGATCATACTTGGCGCTGCCAAAGCGTGCAATATCTCTGTACGGGTGTTTCACGCGCCCTCTATCCTAACTGCAGCAATGGGCGAAAGCATGCTCAATGCGTATCGTTTCGGGCCTACAACAACAATACCTCTATGGACCGAGAAATACATGCCAACATCTTTTCTTGACGTGATACTTGAGAACAAACGAAACGGGCAGCATACATTGGCACTTTTAGATATAGATCCAAAGACCGGAACCACAATCAGCATTGAAAATGCGATAAATATAATAGGCACAGCAGCAGGTCAGAAGGGCGTGGATCTTACCTCGCAAAAAATAATTGCACTTCTAAACCTTGGTCGGACTACACAGAAAGTACTATACCTTCCGCTAGACGATTTGAGAAAAAAGCATATACGTGAAGGTATAGCATCTTTGATCTTTGTTGGAAGATTGGGCTTCGAAGAAGAGGAAGCGCTGAAAATATTCACTTAGTCTCAATCCTCCAGTACTTCATAGTATATATCAGGGCGGCGGAACCGAATATCTCTACAAACCACACACTTATTATCCTAAAGAATATTGTTATTGTGAGTGCCAACGCAATTGTTATCTTGTCTGGAAAGAAAAGTACCAGGTATCCCGCAATCGCAGCGTCTGAGATCCCCAACGTGGCCGGGATTCCTGTTATCATTCCGAAGAGCAGCGCAGATGAGTAAATAAAGATTATTGTGGGCAAGAAGGTGTAACTTATACTAACCCCGAAGCTGAGTATCACCAGGTAGAAAGCTACGCAATTCATCAGCATTGACGGGATGGTAAACATCATGGAATAGACATATTCTCTCTTACCAAGCTTTTTATTGTTCTTGAAATAAAGCTCTCCAACCTCAAAGAAGCTTCTGAGTGCGCGAATGTGGCCAAGTCTCCTTTTAATGTAGCCAAATGGTTTCTGGTTGAAGAGAAAGAAAAACGGCACAAGCAGAAGGAGCGCTATAAAAACAGAAAAACCCACATATTTGTCCAAGAGTAATGCAGCACATATGCTTATCGTAGCAAAGCCAAGATAATCTGTAAATATATCTGCAACAACTGCAGGGAATGTGGTAGCAAATTTTACTCCAGAGATCTTGTTGAGTGTATATGCGGCCACGGCCCTGCCCCACCTTCCTGGAGTAATATCCATCGAGTACATGGAAAGATAAATAAGAAAGTTGCTTTTCCTATCAACATTTACTTTGAGTTTGTATATGTACTCTTCCCACTTTGGGAAACGCAGCAGGTAGCCGCAAAACAAGACAAAGATAGCAGACAGGTAATAAACAGGATTTATCGATGCTACGTCTTCCACAAACTTCCCAAAGCCTTCTTTTGACACTGCAATAATTGCCATAACCATAAAAACAAAAATGCTGGCAACCATGACAATAAGGACTGCGTGCCTCGCCCTATCTATCCTCTTCTTGTAATCTCTCTCCTTTTCTATGCTACCTATGTTCTCAAGTTCTGAGGCACGGTCCAATTCCTTTACAGACATATGAGCTCAACTAACTCCTTTTATATAACATATATTAACATTAACCATTATAATATTACCAATTCTCCAGATACGTGAATATTTCCCATAAAACAAAGAAGATCTATATGCTACTACTCAAAATGGCTCAGAAACAAAGGATAATTGTAGAAGACCAATCTACGAAAGACATACTTAAAAAGGGCTTCTTCGGGAAAGATGCTCCAGACGGCCTTGAACTTAGCATAGAAGAAGCTCTTTATTTGATAGACGTTAGAAACGCATCATGCACAAAAGGCAAAAACGAGCTCACATTTAATGATCTTGCTGAGAGATTCTGGAAGAAAAATAAGTTTATTGCAAGATACTTCACCTATAAGGACTGGAGAGATAGGGGACTTGTAATAAAGGATCTTTCTTTCAGGCTCAAGGAACCAAACACAACGTCCAACAAGGAATATCCTTCGGGAAAGTTGGAGCTGCCACCCTACAAAATCAGAGGAATTTTCTTCAAGACAGACCTAATCTCAATAATCGATGACAAAGAGAAAGGAAAAGAGCTTTACGATACGCTCTGGTTCGGACAATATGGGTCTTACAAAGCTTCAGACCGTGGCCAACTAAATAAAATGGATCTCTTCGAAACGCTCTTCCTTATCGAGAAAGGAATGTTGACCCTCACAAACATCTCAAAGAAAGACCTTCTTACACACCTCTTATCAAAGAGGAAAGACGCACCCAAGTTATTCGAGGTTTATAAAGACTGGAGGGAAAGGGGATACGTAATAAAGACGGGCTTTAAATTCGGAACACACTTCAGGGTATACTTCCCCGGGGCCCATCCAATAAAGAATAATGTAAATGATTGGATTCATTCAAAACATGTCATACATGTCTTTCCCAAAGATTCGCGTCTACTAATCTCAGAATGGGCCAGAGCAATACGGGTCGCACACTCTGTGCGAAAGACCTTTATTCTTGCAGTTCCAGGTAAAACAAAGGAGAAAAAGACAAATATAGACTATGTATTATATCACAGGAAAGGCGGCGAAGCAGAAACGCCCCTCACAGGTCCTCCAAAGTATGTGATGCTCTCCCTGAGCGAAGACGAGTACATCGGTGGTAATGAGTTTGCAGGTGCCATAACCGAGGCAAAGAAGAGAAAGGCCGAACTCATACTCGCGATAGCAGACAGGGAAACTTCTGTCACTTATTATAAAGTAAGGCAGATCAGGCTCCCAAGCAGCGACAACGATTATTATGAGATTGATTGGCTCCAGCCATAACTCCACTATTCACAAAAATATCAAAAGGATTTAAATCTTAATGTGTATTGGATACTAGGCGATCTTATGAAGCTATCTGAAATATATAGGATGGATATATACAGCGACTCAGGCCAGTACCTCGGAGAGGTTCAGGACGTAATAGTGGATCTCGAGATGGGGGAAGTGAGCAGGCTACTAATGGTTCCTTGGAAGAATGCAAAAAACGATGCACGTGGAGCTCTAAAGCAGAATAGCATACTTTACAAAAACGTTAAGAATGTTGGCGATGTCGTCCTCGTATCTTCTCCAAATCCTATGCATGGCGAATCTACGACAAACGAAGAAGTCAATGATCTTTCAAGGTAAACCAAGAATCCCTGGTTTCTATTCCTTCTTTTTTATTACTTTCGGTATGCGTATTCCTCTCTGCCTTAAGTAAGAGCCTTTGTATGCGTTCTTAACTCTATTCAATGTTGTTGCAAAGATCACATGGGCAAATCGCGTTCCAGGCCTCAATAATATTGCATGCTCACTGCTGTTGTAAACCTCAAGCGTCACCGTGCCAGCAAAACCCGCATCTATTATTGTCGGTGGCAGGATGAGGCCGTGCCTGGCCCACGTGCTTCTTAGCTCCACAAAACCCATAAGGTTATCTGGCAGCCCGACATACTCTATCGTAGACGCAAGAACCTGGGTCTTGGCAGGAATTATCAGTTCGTCGTCGTTCTTCTCTATTACATATGCCTTCTTAACATGCGCCACGTTTGAGGGATCGAGCACAAATCCCTTATTCAATTTTGGATTATGTCTTGCTATCTCGTTTGCCAATCTAAGATCAAGTCCATTCTCCCTGATGGTCTCTTTGCTCATTGGCTCTATAATTAGCCTTTTGTGTTTGATGTAGCTCTCAAGATCAAAGTCCGACAATATCATAGTAACCAATAACTTCTAGTTGAACGCATTTATATATTTTTGGGAAGCAATGGTATCGTCAATTGGAAGTGGTTTCATGTTCTTGGTTCTTGAAGGAATTGACGGTGCAGGCAAGACCACACATGCAAAGATGCTGCATGAGTATTTCAGATCCAAGCGCCAGAAATGTGTCCTGACAGATGAGCCAACCTCTGGAACAATAGGCATAATAATAAAGGGCTTCCTCAGGCAAAAATCTGGGATAAGCCCGAATGCACTTCAATTGCTCTTTGCTTCTGACAGAGCCGAGCACGTTGAGAAATTCATAGTTCCAGAGCTTAAATCCGGAACCAATATAATAATGGATAGGTATGTGGCATCTACTGTAGCATATGGAACTGCATCTGGTCTTGATAAAGAATGGCTAATAAGCATCAACAGCAAGTTCAGGACGCCCGACATCACCCTTCTTCTTGACATAGACCCAAAAGCCTCCATGAAACGGAAGTTTCCAAACCAGGACGAGAGCGAGGTCGAGCTCTTCGAGAGCGTATCTCTATTGGAAAAGGTGAGAAATACCTACCTCGAGCTTGCAAAGGTCTACGATAACTATTTTATAATTGATGCCTCCAAAAGCAAAGATGCAGTTGAACAAGCCATCTTAAATAAGATTGAGCACCTACTATAATTATATCTTTAGACGCTCCCATCGTCCAGCCCGGCCAAGGACGCGGGGCTTTCAACCCTGAAACTCGGGTTCAAATCCCGATGGGAGCATGCTCTTTGTCTGATTGCACGTATTAACTATAAGAAACAGAAAGAAAATACCTCTACAGGCAATACAAACAAAGATAAACTTAATCTTCCAATCCAGCCTGACTGTGTGATTGCATCGAAGTTACAGATATATTTGTGAAAACCTTCAATATACTCAGATCCAATCCCAGGGTAGTTCTGCCTTTGCTTGCATTTACACTAATTATCGGAGGGATAACTCTATATTATGTCTTTTCTTTGCTGAACGGACTCTATGGTGTTAATGGCGTTGGTCTCGGTCACCACATAAAAACAAACAGTTCATACCTGTCCACTCTGATACCTTTCTTTGAGAAGATAGCTCTGTTCATACTTCTACTGACATTAATCTCATTCTTCATAACGCCACTTCTAACTGGTTTTTACATAAGTGTTGCTAATCAGGGACATATCAAAACGCGAATATCAACCGGCATCGCATTCAGCTTCGCAAAGAAAACATATCTTACTCTTCTTGCAACAGAAATTGTTATCTATGCAATATGGATTGCAGCCACTGCAATCCTAGCACTCATATTCCTTCTTCCAGTGGGGTATTTTGGTCTCGGGATCGGCTCAATCATCTGGCTTCTTCTAGGTTGCATCATCTCTCTAATAATATTAATACTTCTAGGCATACTGCTCTACGAAGCGTATCCGATTGCGGCGATGGAGAAGGTTGGGGCAATAGGCGCCATAAAAAGAAGCGTCGATGTTGGTCTGCGGAAGATATGCGAAATATTTGTGGTCTTTCTGGTAATGGCAGCCATATTGATAGGTTACACCATAATACTGGGCTTATTACAGGTAACATTCGAGTTTCTTGCTTCTGCATATGGTGTTCTATTCATAGGCACAATAATTGCGCAGATAATAAACTTCATACTTGGTTCTGGACTAAATTCCTGGTTCTTGATGGTTCCTGTTGGTTTCTATAAGGGATATGTGGAAGCCGGGGTTGGAAACAAGCCGAAGAATATCAAAGCCGAATGAGCGTTCCACCATTCAATTCCAAGTAAACACCCACCAAAACCTATTTTTGTCATTTACTGACCTAAATCGATCATATTTCAATTTACTTCCCTACTTCTCAAAAACCTTTTATATTTCTGTGTTTGAAAAGATGCAGTGATACTGTGCCTGAAATCACTCCTGTAAACAATATGCAACCCCCCGTTACTGAAAAAAAAGAGATAGATGAATCAGCACAACCAGCACCGAAATCTGGAGAAACAAGGCTGACATACCTACTTCCTGCCATAGCTGTGATAATAATACTTGTGTACTTCCTAGTTCTTCCAACTGTTACACTAAAGAATCCTCTTCTCACAAACGCACAAGCGGAAGCTATCCTTGGCACAGGCACATGCTACACAGAGACCATAACCAACGGCTCTTTGTTTGAGTACGGCAAACAATTTCCACAGATCCAAGGCAATGTGTCTTACGGCTGGGGTCTTCAATGCAAAAAGACCAATGCTGGATACAATGAGACGTTGTCCGAACTCGTATTTCAGACCAATTCCTCCGCAGGCGTATCTTCCTCTCTCTACTCATACTCTCTTAATCATCTTCTCGCCCTCTCTGCAACAAGCAACATCGCCGTGAACACAACCACCCTGTCTGGAGCTGTTTCTGGAGCCAGATACGATCTCTCCAGAGTTGTACAGCAAAAAAGCGGAGAGAGCATCACTACAATAATACTCACCGAGTCAAAAAATGACAACGCAGCATTGGTTGTCCTATACCCTACAGGCACAAGCCTCAATACTTCATTCCTTGTATCTTCCGTTGCAGAGCAATTAAATTAGCTTTAACAACGTGAGCGGGAAATCCCACGCCATTTATGGGCGGAAGGATGTCACTTATGTTATAAACAAGAATAGAATATTGCCAACAAGTATAGAGAGAATCGTTCCGATAAGCACAAAAAAAGCCAAAGGTATTGAATTTCTATAAACAGGCACCTTCCTCTTTATCTTATTTGTATCTTTCAAAAACGACCTTTCTACCAGTCTACCAAATCTTCTGGATCTAGATTTGAAGAAAGATATCTCCTTTCTTGTCATGAGATTTAGTGCAAGCATATCCCCTTCTTCGAGCTTCGAAGGATATACGAACTCTACCATCCTTGAATTTATCTCCGTTCCATAATAGCTTATTAGGGAGGCCGCGCATGCGAAGACCATCATTAAGATCAAGCCTGCCACACTTATCCCTAAAGAATATTCAATAAAAATTAGGAGCAGAAGATATGAGACGAGGAGCATCAAGGCTCTAAAAGCACTCTTCTTTCCAGAGCTCCTCTTTTCTGCTTCTCTATTCTTCTTTGTAAAAACCAGATAATATATTGGCATCATTATTACCGCCGCATAACCTGCAGTTACAAAAACAGAGAAGATAAATGGAAGTTGATACTGCTGCACACCTGTAAGGTATGCACTCGGTTGTATTGGCATTATCAGGCTGAGTGCCACAAACTCATAAATGTCTCCGGCCCCAAGGAAGCCCGTTTTGTATGCAACATATCCTAATGAGCCTATTGCAAGAGCAAGCAGAAGATCTAACCCTAATATTGGTAGCGGATATGTAATTGAAAACAAGAATCCAACAGCAATGGTGGCATAAACAACTGTGTTTGGAACATTCCTTTTATTAAATACATCGAATCCAGCGTAGATTAGTGCTACTACCAGGAGTCCAAAAACCCTTAAAGAATACGATAACATTATAACAACCAACACGCTTATACAAAGGGCTAATGTGATAGCAGCAGATAATTATATATAAGTGTTACATATAAGGTATAAAAGCAAAAGGATCATCGTTCGGTGTTTATTTGGGAAGTATACCTAGAAAATGGAAGAAGAAAGGAAGAATGCGCTGGAAATGGGTTAAAAAGAAGAGAAAGAGAGTAAAGAGAGCGCAAAAGAGAAGAGTCGGAGAACTCTAATGAAGCTGGGTATACATGGCAGCCCGAAAGCGAAGGCCTCCTATTCAGAAAGGAGGAGGCCTTCTCGAACAAAGATGGATCAAGGCAGCGGTTATAGTATTCATTGTGGAGCTGTTACTATTGGCACTCTTCAGCATGGCTCCGATTTCTAGCTCCCAGCAGGCATCACTGCTCTCGCAGTATAGTTCTCTTGAAAGCACCATCTCAAACAAATCCTTCCTCTATCAATTCTTCTTCATAGCTCCGCACAATATCCTAATAGCAGCTATAGACGAGATTCCCATTCTGGGGCTAGCATTCTTCGGTTATTCGATAACCCAGACAGCAATGTTCCTTAATGCATATGCTGTTTCAATCAGCCAACCTGGAATAGTCCTGGTTATAGCCCTATTCTTATTACCTCACACCATACTCGAGCTGCCAGCATATGCATTAGCAGCAACAGAAAACCTCTTCTTATCCTACTCCTTATTTAGGGGTGGCTTTAGAAAAGAGTTGAGAAGGGCAGCTAGGGTGTTTGGGCTGATCGTGGCAGAGTTGTTTATAGCAGGATCATTCGAGGCCGCAGAACTTCAGCTCAGCACATATGCGGCACTCTCTTTATGGATTCCATTCATACTGTTAATATCTGTTCTGCTATTCTTCCTACTTAGGAAAAAAGAGCCGAAAAGAAGACGCCTCAGGTAATTGTCCGTATCTGGTATCTGCCTCTCTTTTCTATTTCCTTAAGTTTTGATACAACAACATCTCCCTCTGAACAACTCTTAACATAGCTCTGTTCAAGAGAGGGATATCCTTTTCCCAAAGATCTCTTGATCAGAAGCAAGTCTATCGCACGCCCTTCAACGCTCTTAGTTATCTCAGACAACCCAAAATCAATTATATTAAGACCGTTCTCCGCAAGCATGAGGTTTGCTGTTGTAAAATCCCCATGTATCATTCCTGCGTCGTGGAGCTTTGCAAGCACTCTTCCTATCTCTCGAGGAACGCCTTCAGGAATACTTTCAAGATCCTTCAGGACAACACCCTCAAGAATCTCAAAGTACAATGTAAATCTGCTGCATGCAACAAGTCTCGGGACAGGTACTCCTGCACGATGGGCCCTTTCCATGCATCTGGCCTCCCGCCTTGTCCTTCCCTCCCTTAGTTCAGTATCAAGCTCCTCCACCCTATACTTCTTCCTGCCACGAACCTTTGCTGCAACCTTATTACCAATAAATCTTATAGTGTAAATCTCTGCTTCTGCTCCCTGAGATAATAACCGCATTTAATCAGCCAGGTATTCCACGTCATTTATCCGATATCTCTGCATATAGTCACAATCTTCTACTTTTACTCCATACCCTCTTTTCAGTACTCTTTCTGCGAGCAGTGCAATCATGGCACCATTGTCTGCATTAAACTCATTAGGCGCAGCACCGAACTTTATCTTATGCTCCTTGGCAACACTACCTAGCATCACCCTCAACCTTTCACTCTGTGCAACCCCACCGCACACGCAAAATTCCCTACTCTTGGTAAGAAGAAGTGCGCGTTCTGTGGCCTCGCAAAGCATTGCAAAGGCTGTTTCCTGCAGTGAGAACGAGACGTCTTTTTTACTATTCCTTTCGGATAGCTCTACAGCTTTTGTCATAAGTCCTGCAAAGGCAAAGTCCATGCCCTTGACAGTATATGGCAACTTTATGTATCTTCCTCCAGTGGCTGTCTTTGCAACGCTAGACCCCCAGGCAGGATCAAGCCCCATCTTTCTAGCGAAAGAATCTAGCATGTTACCTACGCCAATATCAAACGTCTCCCCAAGAACCAAGTAATGTCTCCTTTCAGAGTCGAGCTTAAGAATCTGCGAGTTCCCCCCACTGACATATAGTGCCAGAGGGTCTCTCATATTGGAAAGGCGTTTTGCTATCTCTACATGTGCCATTCCGTGGTTAAGCGGAACAATATCTACATTCAGTTCATTGGCCATTGCCTTTGCCTTGCTCATGCCAACCTTAAGGCATGGACCTATTCCAGGTCCCATGGTATATCCAATCCCTGAGATATCTTTGAGTCTAACGTCTGCCCTTTCCAAAGACCTCAAAATAACTTCATCTGCACTCTTCTTGTGGAATTCAGCAACCTTTATTGGTATCATGCCTGAATTTCCTATTGGGTAAACCGATTTCTCATTAGAGAGTATTCTCCCATTCTCCACTATCCCTACCCCGAACGTATGCGCACTGCTTTCTATACCTATGATTGGCATCACATTCAACCTGCAAAGAGAAAATACTAAAATACTAATCAGGAAGATATTTATTATGGTTTTGTTTGAGATCAACAAGCAACTTAATGCCCTCAAGGCGATTCCATTCAAAACACTCACATGTGGTTATTGCGAATCTCCGGTCCTATCCCCCACTAAAGATTCTGCCTTCTGTCAATTCTGCGGCGCATACACAGAAGATGCCGAACCCCCGGAAAAACCTGAAGACAATACCTTCCATAATGGGTTGGCGGAGATACAATCTTCGATACGCGCCGGGGCTCTTGGTGATGCAAAGGCACTTTCATCCACCCTCTTCACAAAACTCACCGACCCTGAAAAATTATTCTGCGGGGGCAACATTTACCTCTTTCTCTCAGACCAAACTTATTCAAGCAAGGATTATGCCATAACGGGGTTCATGGAGAAAAATTCCGCAAACGTTTACGAATCTCTTGATCTGACCTCAAAATCCAAAGAATTTTTTTATAAAACCCTATGGTTGATAGATGCGTCAAAACAAAGGGAAGCTAACGAACGAGCACTTTTCATCGCATTTCTTTGTTGCATATACCTAAAACAACACAAGAAAGCAAAAAGGCACCTCGACCAATTGGGATCACAAGAGAAACCAACACTGATCAGGAGATATGCAGATATGATATACTCAGTAGAGACCGGGGACCGGAATGCCAAGGTTCTTATCGAAAGCCTCCTCGGCCAAAAAGAGGTTAACACCTTCTTTTACATGGGAAAATATCTTGCCAAATCAAAGAAGCTTACTGAAGCAGAAGCTCTACTTGCAGCTATAACATCAATATGCAAGCATCCGCAGGCAGAAGAGCTGCTAAAGAAGATTAGGGACACCGAACAGGCGCTTTCCCTGCAGTGAGCCAAATACGAACTAATTAATACTTTTACAATAAAATACATACTGTTGGTGTCCTTCTATGCCTAACAAGACCGTAATCTCTGTTGTAATATTCATACTTTTGATAGTCATACTTGTGGTTTATCTTGCAACACGGCCAAATTCTCTGATACCCCAGATAATACATCTGCCAGCAAGCAATACCAACACCATAGCCAACACAACCAATAAAACAATACCCAATAATACAATACCAACCAACACAACCAACAACACGAATTCTTCTGGTTTGAGTGGTGAATGTATTTCAAGCACAGAAAGAGTTCCAGTACCTAATGGGAATTTCAGCCTCGGCACTTATCAGTCCTGGACTACAACTGGTCTTGGATTTGGATCCGAACCCTTTAACATAATCTCTGCAAATAACGAAGGCGCTTATTACGGGGCGCCGTGGTCTGGATACAATGGGATATTCATCGCTACAACCTATTCTGGCGGAATTTCATTCCAGGCAGGAAACCTGACTTCAGATTACTTCTTAGTTACCGAGCCATATCTCAACTTTAAGATAATCTCTCCACAAAACAGCCAACTATATCTGGAATTATTGACAGACAACCAAACCTTCATCAAGATTCATTACAATACTTATTTGGCTGCAAACAACACCGAGGCAGCAACCCACTTTGTAAATGCCAGCATACCTCTAGTAAGTCTTCTATGCAAATATGTGCGCGTCAGGGTAGTGGCAAATGTTCTTGGCACAGTCACCACCAGAGATCAATATCTGGCGGTGACCGACTTCCACCTCTCCAGGGTTCCATACGCAGAAAGCGGTATAATAGTCAATCAAACGATATCTTGAGCTGACTCTTTATGGGAGGTGGACTAAGACTCTATAATACCTTGACAAGGCAATTAGAAGAGTTCCAGCCACTGGAAACCGGGAAGATAAGATTCTTTGTCTGTGGCCAGACTGTTTATGATGATGCACATCTTGGACACGCAAAAGCATACATTAATTTTGACATAGTAGCGAGATGGCTAAGGCATCTGGGATATACATTACATTACATACAGAACATAACTGACATTGACGACAAAATAATCATAAGGGCAAAAGAATCACACAAAGACCCTACTGCGCTCGCAAGGGAGTTCGAGTCCAGATTCATGGAAGACATGGAGAAGATAGGAGTGAAGAAGAACGTAGACCAGTACCCACGCTCCCATGATTACATAGATGAGATTGGTTTTCAGATAGGTCTACTGCTCAAAAAAGGATATGCATATCTTTTGGATGGAGACGTCTACTACAACGTATCCAAATTCGAGGATTACACAAACCTCTCCGGGATGAAGCTCGAAGAGCTCGAGAAACATAGGATCGAGCCCAAAGCCGGAAAAAAAAACCCTTACGATTTTGCATTATGGAAAGCCTCAAAAGAAGGAGAGCCAAGCTGGAAGATATCCTTGGATCTGAACGGAAAAGAGACAATTCTGGAAGGCAGGCCAGGATGGCATATAGAAGATACTGCAATAACCCATGCAATATTTGGGCCGCAGTATGATTTGCACGGTGGCGCAATAGAGCTCATATTTCCTCATCATTCCAACGAGATAGCTCAAGCCGAAGCTGCTTTCGGCAAAAAGCCCTTTGTTAAATACTGGTTGCATGCCGGAGTACTCAACATAAAAGGAGTAAAGATGAGCAAGAGCCTCAGAAATTTCATAAAGATCCGAGATGTACTTTCATCATATCCGGCAGAGACTCTTAGGCTGTTGATATGCTCTACCCATTACAGAAAAGAGATGGATTATGACGAGAATCTCATAAAGAATGCTGGAAGGAAGTTATCCTACTTATACGCCGCCCTGGGCATATTTTATAATATGCGCGAAGGAGCTTCAAACAAAGAGGGCTCCGAACAGATAAAAAAAGAAACAACTCTGTTTGTAGACGCATTCACAAAAGCCATGAACGACGATTTTAATACGCCCCAAGCATTAACAGAACTTACCATTATGATTAATAAACTCAGAGAATTTGCCGAAACAAACAATGAGATCGATGCAGAAGCAAAAACCCACGCACTCTCATCCATTCTTAAAATAGCGGATACTCTTGGAATTCTCACAAATGAAAGTTACAAAACGGAGATAAGCACAATAGCAATGCACCTCATAAGCTATCGAGAACGGCTCAGACAAGATAAAAAGTTCGGGGAAGCAGATACTATACGTGAACGCCTCAAGAACGAGTTCAAAATACTCCTTGAAGATACAGAATATGGTACTGTCTGGTACAAAGAGCAATAGTTTATATATCCTCTTACCTTGGAACAGATTACAGATAATATTTAAATATAAGTTAGTATAATAAATAATCAGTGTAAAAATGTCTAGTTCAGCTACTGCGAAATCTGGTATTAAAAACACAAGCTCAAGACTCGCTGCTTTTCACGAAACACAAAGAAATGCAGACCGCGCACTTTACGGTGCAATGCACGGCAAAGTTTCGCTCCCAGAATTAGTTCGTTCGATAAGAAGCGCCCATACAGATGAGCACGAACTAGAACAGAAAGCTGAAGAAGAATTAAATTTATTTAACTCAGCAGGGCAATTATCTCTCAGCCAGAAGGTCAGAAAGTTCATAAGAGAGAATCCTCTACTCGAATCAATACATCAGAATCTGGAAGTTGGGGTGGCACTCATACAGATAGGTGCGGCAAGATTACGATCAAGATTCTCAGATTCTGGGTCCGAACCAAATGAAGCCAAAGCAACTTCGCAAAACAACGTAGTTGAGGTTAAGAAACCTGCAACCGCTGTGGAAACACATGTTGCCGTTCTGTCTGCCATAAGGCGCGAAGTCGAAGAGGACACTCTCTCTCAAGCAGCCTAATCCTTATGACTATTTCTAATTGAGTCGTTTTGTTTATAAACATAACGAATTTTTAGGCAGGTGCCCCAAAGAACATTATAATCTCGCAACCTGAATGAGGCGTAGGCGAAGGTGTAAACGAAACGAAAAATAAAAGGCGACCAGAAATCTTAACCTTATCAATAGCTTCAGGAGTAACTCAAGATGTGGAAATACACGACCCCTTAGACGAAGTACTAAACGTGGATGAGTTTATTGGACTCCTCCATCAAGATACTCTTGACAAGACCCTGACAGAATTGGAAAAGTTGTACTTAGGCGTAAGAAAGTGCGACTATCCGATTCTCCCCAGTTTCTTGCAATTGTATACATGAAGCTCAGCAGGATTAAATACCTCACTGCACTTTACAGGAAGCCGAGTGCAAATGGCTGTAAACATGCAGAGAAATTGGGCTTCATGAGGGAAAATGGCAGAGTGAAACCTCCATCATACAACAACTTCTGGGTTTTTGCAAAGGCCCGGTTTTGCGAGAATAAGATAGATAAAATATCCGAAGTAATTCTTTCTGAATTGAAGAGAGAGTTGCACCTCAGAGGTGCCGAGTTAGGCAAAAACACAGCACATGATGGTTTTGTCATAAGGGCGCATGACAAAGGTGCAGTATACAACAGCCATTACGAAACGACCATGTATAAAGGAGAGATGAGGTTTGATCTGGATCTCATGGTGCCGATTTACGGCAGCGCAACAACAGGCACTGATTACGACGGTAATTACGCAGTGCCGTTTGCGGAGAAAGTCAACATGATAGAGAAGGACGGAAGAGTGATTTATCTCATGGACATTATACATCACTTGCAAACTTCGCAATCTTAAACCATGTTCACAGGATAAGAACAGTTATGAACATACCTCAAGATCAAAGAATAATTTCTGAAGAGGGAAGTCAAGAAAGCATAGACAAGTGGTATCAGAGTTTCCATGAAAAAGAAGACTTCATTGTAGATGCAGATATCGAATACAAACTATCACTTCTTTTGAAGCATGGACGGATAGAAGAAGTCGGATATTATTATCGGAATAGGTATGTCAAGGAATATCTTGATAACAAAGAAGCCTACGAGAAAGAGTACCCTACAAGAAGTCTTGAAGAATCAGGAAATAATCTCTCAAAGAATGGTTTTGTTGACACAGAAAACGCATCTAATGGGACCGGATTGCGAAATAGGAACCTCCATGTCAAACTGTGCATATTGACAATGCAGTTGGTTGCATTGATAAGGGCGCAAAGAGGCAGAGTCGCAAAACTTACGTCTGTGGAAAACATAGCCTGTTGATGTGATAATTACAAAATCACACCTCATAGATACCGTGAGGTCTATGCATTACACTGAACTTCGATAGTGTTTGGTAGTTTATATCAAATTTCTGAGCCATTATAGTAAATCGGGTTAATAATCGAACATTTGCCTTTTTAATCTGACGTCATAGAAATATCACAAAATGTTCGGATATCTGCCTAAGTTACTATTAGACCATATTTCTGGTGGATTTTGCTTCGAATTTTTGAAAATTTACCTCCAAACACATAAAATACGTCCTTCAAACTCATTCTAATTGAAAATGGGGTCAATTAGAAATACTCTTATATATTTGGCTATGATATATCTAATTATGATGTATAGGTATATAAAATGGTCAAGTATATTATCCCACTGCTTGCAGCAATAGCTATCATAGTCATAGCTGCGGTTTCATTCGTACTTCTGTCAGGACACTCTGCAAGCGCGCAGAGTGCCCCCGAATTTGCGCAGTTCACTGCGTTGAGCAGTGCTACCAGTGACCAGTGCGCCTACCTTGGAAATAAGGCAGCAATATATAATTCTGTGGATTCCCAGCCAAACAACGCATACTTTCAGGGTTCCTGCTGCAGCCCCATGGACTGGAACCACTATCAGCAGCAAATCGCGGGACTAAAAAACTATTCTAATATAAGCGCAATACCACAAAATCCATATAATGTTTCAGTGCTGCAGGTCAAGCAGATGCTAGGCTATTACGACAACATAATCTTGAACCAGAGCCAGAATGCAACCTTTAATCAAGCCGCCGCTCTTACTACGGATAAGAGCTGGTGCTGCTGCCAGTGTTGGGCATGGTATGCGCACGCCGGTCTGGCAAAGTACATGATTAAGAACTACAACTACAATGTCAGCCAAGTAGTAACGCTAATTAATTTAGAGGACTGCTGTGGTGGGTAATTTTATGTCAAAGACAGCAAAACGCAATTATTCGGTAATAAATATCACTTCATTGCTTTTAATGTTGATTGTACTGCTTCTCGTAGTAATCATAATATTGCTGGCCGGTTACATATCTGGTTTTAGCATGATGAACGGCATAGCTGGCATGATGGGCGCAGGCATGTTCAGCAACATGATGAACGGAGGCTCAGGAGGTTACGCTGGCATGATGGGCGGAACTGGTAGTTCTATTCTGAGCTCACGGATAAATATAAGCACAGCCGAATCTTACGCAAATAAATCGCCTTCTTACGCGTACGCATATCCAAGCAACAATACTGTGCTGTTCACCTCTAACAACATCACACTGGTTGTACTTGCAATGGGCGTGCAGCGTGCGATTAATCTCACACACGAACAACCGCCGGCATCCGATTCCAACAGCGCTGGCAATACTTTCGTCATAGACGGATTGATAAATCCAACCCTTATAATAACAAAAGGCGCAATAGTCCATATAGAATTTATAAATCTGGACTCTAGCGAATACCATAATGTAATAATGACTGCCACAGGTCCACCATATCAATACATGCCGATGTCGGCTATGAATGGCATAGTGTCCATGATGCCGATAATACAGCCTGCCAACTATTCCGGAGGCACGGCGTCGGAATATAATTACACTGTTGTGTTTGACAATTTCGGAACATACTGGTATATCTGCATGTATCCTGGGCATGCGCAGATGGGAATGTATGGTAAAATAGTAGTAGAATAGGTAAATCAATGCAAAAAAAGAAATCAAATACGACAAAGAAACGCAATTTCAGGAAAGGCAAAAGTAGAAATGTGGTGGGGACAAAGCACCGGCATTATTATACTGCGCTCATTGGGCTTCTGGTTATGGTGGTTTCATTCGCAGCCATTTCAATATCACATATAAATATATTTGGAAACTTTGATGCTGCCCATCAGGCAACAGCTAATACGTCTAACATTTACAACAATACCACAACTAATGCAGTAAAAACACCTGGCAACAGCACGATAAATCAAACGCTATTAGCCGCGCAGGTAATTCCCACTGCGGGTTACACATTGCCTTTTAGGTGGGGGAATAGCGTGCATAAGCTTGTAGAAACAGGAGCGCTGAATCCATCAAACCTATCAATTATACTCAACAACTCTAGACAGCCACTATCTCCTGTTGAAGAGGAAATATTAAACGGAACATACAATGGTTATATACAATTCAACGCTACAAACACCGAGTTTGTCCAACTCGTTCTGTGGTCTTTGGGCATAAACAACAACAATACAATAATAAATGCTGGACCAATAATCAACGCGAGTGTTCCATATGCCAAGCAGATAAATAGCAACGCCTCCCTGAATCAGAAAGTCACCCCTGAATACATAGCAAACCATTACTTTGCCAGTACAGGCGGCTATGGTCCGCTAGGGAAACTGCAATTAGGCGAATTAAATATCATAAACCTGAGTAGTCAGCAGCAGGCCCTGATGTACGACGTTGCCACGCATTCGTACCGTCCTTGCTGCGATAATCCCACGGCGTTTCCAGACTGCAACCACGGAGCAGCAGCCCTGGGCCTAATTGAACTGCTTGCATATCAAGGTGCAAACCAAAGCCAGATGTTCGATGCTGTCAGATATTTCTATCAATACCAATTCCCACAGCAATATGCTGAAATAGCCGCATATTTTGATTCGCAGGGAGGGAACTACAGCCAAGTAAATTCCAGCGAAGTGATGGGTTATAACTTCTCAAGTTATTCAGGGTACGCAAGCGCAAACCAGTATCTACTAAAAAACAAGATTCTTGCACAGCTTGGAAGCGGCGGAGCGTCTTGTGGGGCATAAGGTAGTGCGATGATATACTATGATACTCTTCGGAAAGTCTATAAGCCAAAATACGCTATCCTGACCGTTGTTCTAGGGATAACCTATTCTTTTGCGTTCTGGTATCTGGCATACATTCAGGGTGGCAACGCGGTCATGCTGTCCGTACCAATTTATATGATTTTTCTGCTTGTGGCAAGTTCCTCTGTTCTCATGACAATCGCTGTATATTCTATGTGGAGCACGCATAAAAACAACTCAAAAGCGATAGGCACAGTGCCCAGCGTAGGTACAATCGTGCTAGGTAGCGGCCTATGTGGTTGCACTACTACCTTGCTACCAACCATGGCCCTGGCGGTGGGCATGAGCACTCCGGCGGTCTATGCGCTCACTTCGTTCCTGAGGAACTACAACATGGAAATCATTTTGCTGCTGATAACCCTCAATGTTGTGATCATAGCATACTATCTGAACAAGTTGTCTGGCCCCAAACGTAAAATAGCTAAAACGCCTTGATTGTCCCATTACAAACTTAACTACTATGTTAATTCCTCCGACCTAGCGACAAGAGTCACAAGGCCAGAATAATGTTCTTGGTTAATCATCTATCACCATGCATATATTTCCTAATTTTATATTACCTATAAACTACTATTCACCATCAATTGTGGTATGCTGGCTTACATATGTTGGAGGGGTGCGTTAGACTTCGCCGAACCATCATCGTGGTATGTTAAATTAAAACGTCACCCTTCCATCTCATTCATTGGTCATGGTACTCTTCATCCCTCTTGAGCATCCAATATATGATTCGCAACAATCTCTTCATGCTGGCTATCTTCGCCTTCTTCCTTCCTATTCTGTCCCTGTTTTCTTCATACCAATATGTCACAATCGAACTCTTGCCGAATCTCGTGTGAATGTTGGCACATTGCAGCAATACTGACTTAAGGAAGGTGTTGCCTTTCACTATGTGACCTTTCCATTCATTGTCTCCGGACTGGTGTGTCCGCGGCACAACGCCTGCGAATGAAAACAGTCTGAATTCGTCGTGGAATCGATTTATGTCGCCTATTTCTGCAGCGATTATAAGAGAAGCGCACGGACCGAAACCAGGAATCGTATCTATAAGCCGCGCATAATGGCTGACTAATGATTTGCCGTTTTGCACGATATCATGGATCCTTTTATCGTATTCTCCAATGGTTGCATCAGTCTCGTCTAACTGCCTGAGAAGCAGTTCAAGTTTCGGCTCGTTCCCCAATATCTTCCTGTTTTTCTTTCCAAGTCTCTTTACGTCTATCCCGAGGCAGAACGCATGGTACTTTATCTTGTTGACTATTGCAACTCTCTGCCTTACGGCTAACGCCCTATCCCTGCAGAGGTCCCTCGCATCCCTAACCTCCCTGATTGGCAGGTAAGATTTGGGCAGATAGTCCTTCTTGTACAGATCCATGAGCGTGTGCGCATCATTCTTGTCGGTCTTCTTTACCGACTGCGAGATAAGTCTCACCTTTGCGGGATGCGCAACAGTCAAATCATAACCCTCAAACATGTTTGCAATCCAATTGGTGTTGCTGCTTGCCTCAACTATTATTTTGGGATTGTCCACTTCTTCAAAGAAAGCAGAGAACCCCTCTTTTGTTGTATATGTGTATCCCTCTTTCACAACTATGACGTTCTCTTCCATAACAACATAACTCTTCCACTTCCCAAGGTCTATTGCCATTTCCATATTTGCACCCATTTATACATTACACCGCAACATTATCTGGCTTGTTGCGGCATCTGGGTGCGAGGAGGAATTAAACATGCCAGACTTCGCCACTTAGGTAATCATATCTTTGGTGCGCCAATTTATTTTGGTAATTATATGGCAACACCAAATATAGTAGTAGATAGCCAGAAAAATAACCTTAATTATATTATGAGTGGATTTCCCTCGTAAATCTACTTGAATGCTCTCGAAGTTTTGTTATATTCTTCTATGAAATCTATAATTTTCCTGGATAAATCCTTTTTGTGTTGAAACTTCCCCTATTTATCAACTGCTTCTGAATAATTGCAAACCATAATTCTACCTGATTGAGCCACGATGCGTGAGTTGGTGTAAAGTGGAAGTGCACATTTTTGTGTTCGGATAACCATTCGTGTATTTCGTCAGTATCGTGAGTGCCAAAATTGTCAACTACGATGTGTAACATTTTTCCTGCATTTCCCCATCTTGCGTAAACATGTTTTAAGAATTGGAGAATTCTACTGCTGTGTGTCGAGGTGCCAACATCCCAAAAGCTTTACCATCGTTGATTCTGAACGCTGCAAATAAATCTAAGGTACCATTCCTTTTGTATTCGTGCGATGAATGCTCTTGACTACCTACTTTCATTGGCTCTATTCTCCTTGAAAGCATTTGAATGCCCGGTTTTTCATCTATACAAATTACAAATGCATTCTTTGGTGGATTCAAATACAATCCAACAACACCTGTCCCTTTCTTCTCGAATTCGGGATCATTACTAAAGCACCACATTTGACTCTGGTGTGGTTTTAAGTTATCCCTTCATAATCTCTTGCAGTCTGCTCTTTTTAACAAATCCAAGTTCGTCTGACAGTCGACGTATACTCCAATATGCGTTGTTCTTTGGCTTTTTACATGCCGTTTCTGCAATCTTCAGAATAGGCAAAAGCTTTCCCCCGACCTTGTCGGGGGCAGGAACCTAATCCTGCAATAAATATATCCTTTCTCTTCTAAAATCCTTTGACGGCGAGTGGACACGGTTTCGACGCGTCCGGATTTTTCGCCGCCGAAGTAATTCCATGGATAGTGTAAACCACGCAAAAAATATAAAGGGAACAAAATTCGACTGGCAGTATAACTGGTCGCACATCGTCTTCGTTACCAAGAAGAGGAAGAAGAACTTCAGGAAGGAATACAACAGGATCGTTGTAAGAACTGCGATCGAAGAAGCAGCTGCAAGGTTCGGAATTGGCATAAAGGAATTCTCGTTCAGCGACGATTTTGCGCACGTGCACATGGAACTCAACATCCCAAATACTCTGACAATGTGCCAGGTAGTTCAGATCTTGAAGAGTCACTCTGCATCAGCAGTCTTCCAGAGAATCCCAAACTTCAGGAAACTTTATCCACGGAGAAGTTTCTGGGGTATCAGTTCAGTAACAGCAGCACCGGCCCTGTAGGTGAAAAGGTTGTTCAGAATTACATACGCAGACAGGACATCTCAGAGAAATACAGTGAAAAGCAGAAGAGATTATTTAACTGAGATGCGACTGCCATCGAGCAATCCGAATACCCCCGACGTAGTCGGGGGATGGATTGCTCGTGCTTGGGGTTCATAAGGGGCGTAGCCCCTTATTTTATATACTAGAAGCAAAAGAAGTAGCTAATGAAGTAGCTAATAAACTAAGTAAGGTTCTTGATTCAAAGCATAGTTGGTATGCAGATTTCAAAAACGATACACACCATTACATTATTTTTCGTAATAAGGTCTTCTATATCGATAGATCAAGTAAAGAACAATATGACAAGGCTACTACATACGAACTTACTTTAGGTATACCTGATTACCAGCTTGATTTTAGCTCTCATATAAAAGAATGGGTTAGGTAATTAGTTTTCTGGGATTTGTATTGCCCATCTGATTAATCGAGTCTTCATCTATTCCATTTTCCTTTAACAATAGTGTAAATTCTCTAAGTGCCACGCTAGGGCTAGGCATGTTAATCTGGCCTACATCAGAACTTATGATAATCTTAGATGGATTTACCTTTTTAATGACTTTAGTTAACTCCAGAATGCTTATTTTATCGATCGCATACATAGAGTATGGTACTTCGATATACACACCCTTTGTTTGTGAAATCTCTGCTTGCTTATCTATTGGCATCTCTATGAGTTGATACATGGGGTGAGTAATTATTATCTTGTCAATTCCTAATCCTAGAGCTTCAGCTACAACGAGTTCTGTCTCAACAGTAGAGATGTGGCCAGTTGCCAGTATACTGTTATTGTCTTTTATCATTTTAAGTACCGACAGTGCTTTTTCTGTCAATTTGCCTGAGCTGTTAATAACTGTTATACCTCTAATTTCACCTGAAAGGCGAGATTTAAACCTTCTATTAACCCACTCTGGTCTTATTTCGTATTTACTTCTTTTCAGATAGTTGTCAGCATTTATTGTAGGAAACCAGACTATTATAGGCCTTTCTGATATTTTCGCTGTACTATACACGACATCTGGATTTAGTCCACCTACATAATTATTTAGTACGACAGAACCTATCAACTCTAAATTTGTGGTATTCTTTAGACTAGCGATAAATGGCGTTGTCGGATAAAAATGATTTTTTAGTCCTATCCCACAAATTCTATTATTTTCTTCGCTAATCAATGTCTCCAATGTAAATTTTCTAGGTATTGGCTCTGGCCCAATGTGGACGTGTAAATCTACGAAATCTTTAATTTCCATTATATCACCTCATCACTTCTTAGTAAACCTTCTAAAGTATCACTACTCATCCATGGAGCTTTATTCTTAATTACGTACACCCTCATGAAACTTTGCAAATCTGCTGCGTCGTTTTCCTTCTTCACCAGACTTAGTTTGATTGGATCGTATAGTTGACCTATCAGAATGGCCTCTGTTACTCTTTCTTCTACATACCTTTTTGCACTCCGATCAATGTTATCGGGATTCATTATCCTTGCTTTTCTTAACGCATCTCGTATTAGGTTATCTATTGGCATTTCAGATATGTTGGCTTTTATCCATGAATATTCTTCTAAATTTTCTCCTTTAATCCTAGACCAAGGAATGAAGCTTATGTTTAGTTTTCCTTCTCCTGTCAATGGTCTCATAATGCCTTGTATTACATTACTTAAAGCATTGAAATATCCGTTAACAAAACTTTCAGATAGTCCATTAATATCAGTCCCATAAGTGTCTGCTGGCATTACTAAGAATCGGATTTCGAAACCATATCTGATAAAACCTTCTAATATTTCCTTGACTTCCCTCAATGTAGCTATTTCGGGACTCGATTCACCTATTTCTGTAGTTTTTATTTTGTATCTCGGCCCCCATGGTGAAAAGAAACATAGCTCTGACTCTCCTATTCTACAAAGTGCTAATTTATCTACTATGTCATCAAAACGGACTGGTTTCTGTTTTCCACTTTCCTCTTTCCGAGTGTTAAGAAATTCTAATGCTAGGTCCATATCTTGTGCTTTTCTAACTAGTTGAGGTCTATCTAATTGACCTTTATAACCTAATCTAACTAAAGACTGCCTAACTGTTGTACTAATTTCTCTATTTCTTAGTTGTTCCATATTTTTCACTATTTAAGATTTTTAGCATTAATTTACCGAGATTAGTCATTTTTGCCTCAGAATTGCTAAACGCTATGATCCCTAACTTTTGTAGAATCTTTGCGTTAAATTTCAATGTAGAAAGAGGTATTCCGTATTTTTGTGAAAGACTTAGAAGTAGAGGTGTGATATATTCAAATCCTCTGATGTTTGATAAAATTAGTACCTGATTTTTATTCAATGCCTTAAGTAAAACTGGCCTAAATTCTTCCCTTCTTACTCCATATAACCGTTCCTGTATTCTATAAGAACGGCATATTCGTGTTGGCTCGGCATCATACTCCCTCGTTAGGTAATTTTAGATTTCTTTATTTAGATATATAAGCATTTTGGACAGGTTTACTTGGCCTTCTCCATAACCTTCCCATAAACTTTAATCTTCTTCCCTTCTTTTATGTTTTTCTTCATATACCAGAGCGTATTTCTCCTTAACCCTGACTTTCTTTGCTCTTCAGGAGTTATATTTAGTATCTTTTCCCTCAGCCCCGAGTCATCTGCCCTTTTATCTGAATTTCTGGTATGCTAAAGCCGTTCAATTTTGTTATTGTTGGCATAGGGCAGAAATTAGACCCATCGACCAAAGAACCAATAATACCCCTGGAGGCTCACACCAAAACACAGATATCGTGCCGTTTAGTCCGTTTACCGATTACAAAACTGGTAAAGAGTACAAAGATAACACAAGGTTCTACTGGAAACCGTTTTTAGAATTCCTCTTTGGCTACATGGACCATAATGATAACAAGTACGGCGGCGATATAGGAGAGCTAAGAAGGAAACAAATCGTTATCAATTGCATTGAACACATCGGCAAAGAGCCGAATAATCTTGAGGAAACAGAGGCTATCAGTGTTTCGGATAATGATTACGTTATCTATGATAATAAAACTGAGCAGAGGAGAGCAGATGTCATCAGGAATATGACAACGAAAGACGCTAAACGCATTGGATTATCGAAAATGTAGAGGTTTAGGTTGAAGAAGATAAAAGAAGGAAAGAAGATAATGTTAAAGAAGAAAACGATGAAGAAACTAATGGGAATGTGATAGCATGACAAAACCTATGCCAGAGATAAGAAAAAAGGTTCTTGATGAATTATTTGGTGATTGGGAAGATTACAAACACCATTTCAATTCAATTGACCTCAAAGTGGCTACGTTAGAGAAACTTATCAATAGGACTATAAAAGCAACTTCAGAAAAGCTAGAAGAGAAAAAATAGCACCAAGCAAGGTTATAAAAAACAGCCAAGTTTCAAATCCAATCCCCCCAGCCTCAGCCTTCTCCATGCTAAAAATATGTTAGAAAAAGGTAACATTTGAGGCTTCTGTATATAACCTCTATATCTTAGCGGGCCCGGTGGGATTTGAACCCACGACTTATTGGTTAAGAGCCAACCACTCTGACCAAGCTGAGTTACGGGCCCAGAAAGCGTTATTTATTATTGTCCTCTTTATTTCTATCAGAATGATTCAATACTCTAAGCTATTTATTTATGTTCATCAATATTTTTAAAATATGTGGATCATGCTTGCATCCTGACGGCTTTCCTTGCTGCATGGAATCTCAAGTATTGTTACGTCGATAATATGAGGATGCAATCCGAAATGTATATATTGTTTCTCAACCAAAGTTAATAATACTTGAATTAATATAATAATATCATAGCTCTTATCTAAATGCTGATACTCATGTCCTTGGAAAATGAAGAATATAACGCTTCAAAGATTATCGTGCTCGAAGGATCCCTTGGCGTCAGGAAGAGGCCCGCGATGTATATAGGATCTACCGGAAGTGCAGGCGTACTGCATCTTCTCTTCGAAGTTATTGACAACGCAGTAGACGAAGCGCTGGCTGGATATTGCAAAAACATATCCATTACTCTTTCAAGGGAAGACAACTGCGATATGGCACAAGTAAGCGACGATGGCAGAGGAATACCTACAGGCATAATGCCCAAATATGGCAAGAGCGCTCTCGAAATAATAATGACCACTCTGCACAAAGGAGCCAAATTCAATAGTGATACTTATAAGGTGTCCGGCGGTCTTCATGGAGTTGGTCTCACCGTAGTCAATGCCCTTTCTGAATTTACGGAGGTCATAGTCAAAAAAGAAGGACATTCTTATAAGCAGACTTTCTCAAAAGGAGCACCAACATCTTCTCTCGAGGTTCTTGGGGAGACAAATGAGACTGGAACAACAATACGCTTTAAGCCCGACAAGGAAATCTTTTCTACCCTCACATTTGACTCTAGCAACCTTAAGGACAGGTTAAGATACACCAGTTTCCTGAATCCGGGACTCAAAATAATATTAATAGATAAAAGATTCGAGAATTTCGAAGAGGAAATCTTCTTCTCTGAGAAAGGATTACTCGATTTTCTTTCCTTCCTGAACAAAGGAGAGCAGACCCTCACAAAGCCAATGTTCTCAAAAAAAGAGGAGGAGGACATGGAAGTGGAATTCGCTCTCCAATACAACACAACCTATGAAGAAAAAGTAGAATCCTTTGTCAATAATATAAAGACCGGAGGAGGAGGAACCCATGTCTCTGGTTTTCATTCTGCATTAACCAGAGCCGTATTAAATTATATTTCAAAAAACAAGATACAGCTCAAACAACAAGCAAAACTGACTGGAGATGATGTAAGAGAAGGGCTGACTGCAGTCCTTAATGTTTTGATGCAAAATCCTGAGTTTGAAGGACAAACAAAAGAAAAGCTCGGAAATGTGAAAGTCAAAAACATAGTAGAGAGTCTTGTATATTCTACACTCTCAAGATATTTGGAAGAAAATCCTGCCGACGCAAAGGTTATCGTTGAGAAGACAGTTTCAGCAGCAATGGCTAGGGAAAGCGCCAGAAAGGCAAGGGAACTCGTGAGAAAAAAGAGTATATTTGACAACACGGTTCTTCCTGGAAAGCTTGCAGACTGCATAGAAGGAGATCCGGAAAAAACAGAGCTTTTCATAGTTGAAGGAGAGAGTGCCGGAGGGTCAAGCAAGCAAGGCAGAGATAAGAACACACAAGCCATACTGCCCCTCAGAGGCAAGATCTTGAATGTAGAGAAAGCGAGCTACGACAAGATATTTGAGAACACAGAGATAAAGGCGCTTGTCGCATCGATAGGGACAGGAATAAAAGAGGATTACAATCCCGAAAATATACGATATAAAAAGATAATCTTAATGACAGATGCAGATGTGGATGGAAGTCATATTCGAACACTCCTCCTCACGTTTCTATATAGATATCTACGAAAGACAATAGAGCAGGGCAACGTTTTCATAGCTCAACCACCACTCTACAAAGTCACGAAAGGCAAAGAGATGCACTATTGTTACACCGATCAAGAGCTCGAGGCCAGTATGAAAGAGCTCGGTGAAAAAGCTCAAATTCAGCGTTACAAAGGCCTTGGCGAGATGAATCCGGAACAACTATGGGAAACAACAATGGACCCAAACAACAGAGTGATCAAGAAAGTTATAATATCTGATGCAGAATCCGCAGACAGGTTATTCGCGATCTTAATGGGTCTTGACATCCCTCAGAGAAGAAGATTTCTCCAAGAACATGCAGAAGAAGTTAAATCCTTAGACATATGATCAAATGAACATAATAGACGTTTCTCTAGAAGAAGAATTGCAAACAAGCTATATTGATTACGCCATGAGCGTTATCATAGGCAGAGCCATCCCTGATGTCAGAGACGGGCTTAAACCTGTTCAGAGAAGAATCCTCTATGCCATGTATAATATCAAAAACTTACATAATCTTCCAACAAAGAAAAGCGCAAGAATTGTCGGAGAGGTTATAGGTAAGTTTCATCCTCATGGCGACCAGGCAGTGTACTCCTCGCTTGTAAGAATGGCCCAGGACTTTTCAATGAACCATCTTCTTGTTGAAGGCCAGGGGAATTTTGGCTCTGTTGATGGTGACCCTCCTGCAGCGATGAGATACACAGAAGTCAGACTAACACGGCTAGCTGGAGAGATGCTTTCAGATCTTGAGAAGGAAACGGTTGAATTCGTACCAAACTTTGATAATACTGAACAAGAGCCGGTAATATTGCCTTCAAAGATACCTGCTCTATTGATAAATGGGACCTCAGGAATAGCTGTCGGGGTTGCAACAAGCATACCTTCTCATAATATAAACGAAGTCTGTGATGCAATAGTCTACAGGCTCGCCAACGAGGAGGCCATTGCAGAAGATATCCTTAAAATAATAAAAGGCCCCGACTTCCCGACTGGCGGAATAGCTATAATGTCCCAATCTTCTTATGATGGTTATAAAAATGGGAGGGGGCAGCTTACAATACGGGCAAAAGCAAAGGTTGAAGACAATAGAATAGTGATAGGAGATATACCTTACAACGTCAACAAATCCAATCTTATCCGTACGATAGTTGATCTTGTCAAAGAGAAGAAAGTGCTTGGCATAAAAGATATCAGGGATGAGAGCGACAAGGCAGGAGTACGGTTAGTAATTGAATTGAAGGGGGATTTTGGCGGAGAGCAGACACTTAACCGGCTGTATAAGCACACACAGCTGGAAGTAACTTTCCCTATAATAAATCTCGTCATACTTGGAAAGCAGCTAAGAACAATGAGCATTCTTCAGCTAATAGATTCCTTCATAGATCATAGGAAGGAAATGATACTTAAGCGAAGCAGATTCGACCTTAATGTCTCAAAAGAGAGGCTCCACATCGTGGAAGGTCTTCTAATAGCGATAGACAACATAGACAAGATTGTTAAGGAAATAAAGGAAAGCAGCGAGATTGCAGAAGCAAGGGCAAAGCTCAGCGCCACCTATAGCCTAAGCGAGAAACAGGCAAACGCAATATTGGACATGAAGCTCAGCCGCCTCACACATCTTGAAGAAACGTCTCTCTTAAAAGAGAAAGCCGAGCACGAAAACAAGATCACATACTTCACAGAGCTAATAAACAATAAATCCAAAATTATCGAGATAATCCGGAGCGAAGCTGAAGAGATAAAGAAGAACTATGGCCGTGAAAGGAGAACAGAGATAATCGAAAGCGACCAGGCATCAGAATTTACTGATGAAGACTTGATTACAAACGAGAAGGTGTCAATAATTCTCACGAATGGCGGCTACATCAAAAGAATGGCAATTGCAAACTATCGTGACCAGTCGCGCGGAGGCAAAGGCATAATCTCAATAAATCTAAAGGAAGGAGACTATGTAAAGCAGATCCAGACTTGCAACAACAAGGACTTCCTCCTCTGCATTTCCGATGCAGGAAAGGCCTATTGGTTGAAAGCATACGCCATCCCCGAGAGCAGCAGGTACTCCGAGGGAAAAGCAATCGCAAACATGCTAAATATAGGAGAAGAAAAGATCGTTGTTATGTTCAATACAACGAACTTTGAGGGATCCAAAATAGCCTTCTTAACAAAGAAAGGCATTATCAAAAGGGCGGAAAGCGCGCTTTTCTCAAGGCCAAGAACCACCGGAGTAAGGGCAATTAACCTAAACGAATCCGACGCGATAGCCGACGCGATAATATACACAAACGAGAAATACTTAATACTCTCAACCAAGAAAGGCAAGTCCATCAAATTTGCAGAGGATTCCATACGCTTCACCGGCAGAACTTCAATGGGCGTCAGGGGAATAAGGCTCTCAAATGGCGATACTGCATGTAACATAATCGCGGCTGGAGAAGAAGGAAGCATACTAACTGTGACTGAAAATGGGTATGGCAAACTCACTGACGTTGAGAAGTATCGCATTCAAGGGCGCGGAGGAAGCGGTGTCATAAACCTGAAAGTATCTGAGAAGACAGGAACGGTGGCAAAATCTCTATTTGTCAAGGATGAGAAAACCGCAATATTAATCAATTCTCTTGGAATTAGCATATCCTTCCCGATTGCCTCAATCAGGGTCACCGGAAGGGCAGCAAGTGGCGTAAGATTAATGCGATTAGAGCAAGGCTCACGGGTAGTTGATGCACAAATTCTTGCAGAAGAAGAGAAAGAAGCTACTTAAAGACGTTTATTCCCTTTGATGTTATCTCGTAAGGCATCGAGACATTACTGTGGTTTGACCTTCTCATTTTTACTATGCCTATCAGGAACTGGAAGCTTCCTTCACGCCCAACAGTATTAAGCCTTATCAGCCCGTCAAACATATATGTCCCAAGGAGGTCTGTTATTGACCAATTGTTAATGTTCCTGCTCTCTGTTTCTAGCGTTATGAATGTTGTAGCTCCAAGGTTTCTAAAATTTTCTACAAGAAGGTTAACCGCCCTAGTAAATTCCCTATCATTAACAAACAGCGGGCGCATAGGCGATAACGAATCCAGCACAACAACCTGTGCGGAATTCTGCTTAACAACTTTGTTGAGGCCTGCAACAAACGCCTCAAAATTTTCCCTAGAGCCATATGATGTCAATACTTTTTGTTCTGAAACAACAAGCATATTTTTCTCAATCAGCTCGTCAACATCATCAAAATTCGAGAAAGCACTCTTAACATTGTCCAATAGGGACCTTTTATGCTCGTCAAAGCTGATGTAAGCGCCAGGTATCCTAGCCTTTGCGTTTCTATACAATATCTCAAAAGTCATCAGGGTCTTGCCAGTTCCCGGGCTTCCTGCAACTAAGACTTGGTTTCTCAGCGGCACACCTCCAAAAAGCAGCGAGTCAAGACCAAGTATCCCAGTACTTACCTTACCCTCAGAGCTAATTTCTCCATCTTCCAAGTTCTCCCTCTAATTATGAATACTAAAACCTAAAGTATAAAAAGATACCTTTATATTATCAGAATACCTGTTCTGCCTCGTCTTTGTATGTTTCTGTAGTCAATAAGTTTATGCCAGTTGATGTTATTTCGTATGGGACCGTAGAAAAACTGTGCTTTGATCCCCTCATCTTGATTATTTCAAGCGCCGGGGTCCTTGACCCTCCAGATCCGCTTTCATACATTGTCATTATTCCGTCATAAATGAAGAACTCTGGAAGGAATATCAATTTGTTCTTTTCAGGTGTTTCTATCTCCATTGTCAACAACGAAGTCACTTTAAGATCTCTCAATACCGTTACCAACGATATCGACAACGTTCTGTATATGAATAGGTCCTTTATTAGAAGGCTTACTATTGATATGGAATCTATCACTACCCTTGTGGCACCAGTGCTTTCTATCAATGATTGTATTGCTGCAATTGTCTCTGTAAATGCATATCTTGGCTCCGCCTCTCCACTTCCTTTAAGGTTTGTCATAACGTTGCTTCCGTTGATTATTATCTTCTTGCTTGCTATAAGTGCGTCTATATCTTTGAAATCAGTAAAAGCATCTTTGGCATTCTCTATTATTGTTTCTGGTTTTTCTTCAAGAGTAAAAAAGATCCCGGTATGTCCCAGCAATGCATTCTTGTACAGAAACTCAAAACAAGTAAGCGTCTTTCCAGAACCAGGACCACCAGCAAGGACAACCTGGTTCCCTTCAGGTATGCCTCCAAAAATCAACCTGTCGATACCTTCAATACCTGTCTTGACTCTAGCTCTCATTCAACCACGGCCGTAATCTTAAGCGTAAAACCCAACTGTTTATCGTTAAATGCTCAAGTATATAATATTAACTCTAATAATGGTTTTATCTGGACTCTTGCTACACTACCATGATAAGCATGAGAGAGAAAATTGCCCCAAACAGAGCGCAGAAAATATTCGAAGAATATTTATTTCCAATCCCTTCTTCCTCAAAATGCCCAAAAACAGAATCTATAATATTTCCAAGAAAACCCGCCATCCCTGAGATCAGCACATCGACCATCGTATATCCGTGTGCGAGCAACGATAAGCTTATTGCAAAAGCAGCAACAAGCGCCATTCCTGACCCCAAGAACGTTACCCCTCCAGATCTCCCTGTATTTAATCTTCTAAATGTAAGGATATCTCTGGGCTCTCCACCCAATATGCCCAGCTCACTAGCAAATTTATCTGCAGTTATTGCACTAACAGAAGCGACATACATGAGCACCACTATGCTGCCACTGCCATATCCAAAAGACGTCTCCAAAAATAGTACTAATACAAGCATAATAGGAACAATTCCATTGGCAGCAACATTCTTCCAGCCTCTCGCCTTTTCATAAACCTTCATATGCTTCTTTCTCTTCTTCCCTATCTCCGTTGTAATTGCAGAGAGCACAAGGAAAGATACAAGCACTACAAGAAGAAAAAGCCCCTGGCTTCCTCCAAGCACAAGCACCAACGTGCCGATAATCAACGAGAGCAAAAGCCCCTTTAAATCCAGACTCAAAAAGCGCATAGAAATTCCATTTTCGTGAAAAATTCCGTTATTCAGAAAGCTTTATAAATATATTTCTCAATAGTATTGATTACGGGTTCTCTATCGTAGGAAGGGAAAACTGGTCGCCTTGCCAGCGCTTGCACTCTTGCACGCTGGCCTCTTCCTTTTATTCTGATTAGTTATCTTAATGTGCAAAGCTATTATAAAGCATGCACTCATCTCTCCTTCCAGAACTTCCTATTCTTTATAAAATTCCTCTGTGCTTCCATCAGATCTACTATAAACTTTTCATCATCTTTCCTTACCATGGCAAGCACGCGCGCGGCCGTTGCTACACCAACCCCATATGTCTTCAACGCCATAACTGCCCTGCTTCCATATGCCTCAATTAGGCTAGCCTCATTTATCATATTTTTGTATTCGGCCCACTCTTTTGCAGATATCCTGGCCCCTCTCTTTTTCTTTTCAATTATATGTTCATATTCGTCCTTGTGTGTTGCAACCATTGGGCTCCCACAGTTCGGACACAATATTTTCTCTTCTTCCTGCCATCTAAAACCCGTACCGCAAAACGTGCACACGAGCAAAGCCCCTGGCTTCCCAACCCTGTTCTTGAACGCTTCAACCTCTCTCTCATCTGGCCTAGTAAGTGTGATCAATTCTGCATACTTATATGCAGACCTTATTGCTTCCTTTGCAAGAGGTGATTCTGACTCAAACGCTTCAAAAAAGATCTCCCCTTTTCGGAACCGCCCCATAAACTCCGAAACAGTCTTTATATCAAAATAATTCTTGTTAAGGTCCCTTATAGCTTCCTCAAAGATAACCGTTCCTTTATAAAAGGAGACAATCCTGCTCAAGGCGCTTTTCGTTATTGTGGCTTCCTTGTCTATTGCGCCGAACAGCTTTGATATCTCAGCAAACTTATACCTGAATATTTCTGAGTTAAGCATTATTCTCTCATCGCCAAAAGAGCCAGGATCCATTCTCGAGATAACATCAAATATCTTTCCCATATCTGGTTTTTTGTTAAGCTGTCCACACTCTATGATTATAGAATATGGTGTCGCCTTTATCGGCACCTTCTGGCCACCTCCAGATACAATGAGCATGCCTATTACCTTCGATAGAAACTCGTTGGCGAGCCTTCCCATCGCCAGATGCACAACGACATGTTCACCAAAATACTCAACAGAGATTTTATTATTCCCTGGGAGGAAAAATTTACTCTGGCTTCTTACAAATCCAGCCCCCCTTTCCATGGTGCTTTTCTCAACGAACATACCCAGAGCATTTTCGTTCCCGCCCATGGCCGAGAAGACTCTCTGTGCGACCTCGAAAGCAACAGGTATATCTTCGCCCTCCCAATCCGGGATCGCAGCACCGCTCTCCTGCGAAGGCTCAACATATATCTCTTTCTCGTCAACAGAGACGACCTTCCACGGCACACCTCTGGTTATGAAAAGAGCACCGTCCTCAAGATAATTAAAAACAAACTTCTCGTCAAGCGAGGCGATTATTTTGTTCTTTGCAAGGTCTCTGACCAAAAACCTGGCTCTGTTTGGTATTACGCTTATGTTACTGAAGAAATATTGGCGTGTTCTCTCTCCTCTTTTTATAATGCCATTATCCTCCCCAACAATGTGCAGCTCTGAAAGAAGCCTAATAATCTCGTTGAATTTTGATCTTTCCAGTGTACGGTAATTGAATGACCTCTTCACGATAAAAAAGGCCTTATCCGCCTCAATCTTCCCGTACTCCATCACGATTCCTGCAATCTGATTTGCAAGAACATCAAGCGCATTTTCCTCTACACCCTGACTTTCAATACATCCGTTCTTGACACGCTCTGCTATTACTGCAGCCTCAAAGAGCTCCATCTCTCCTCCAACAATCATCTTTCCCACAGAAGAGCGGCCCTCTGAATGGCCCGCCCTCCCAATTCTTTGGACCAGCCTGACTGCCTGCTTCGGAGACCCATACTGCACAACAAGGTCTATCCTACCTATGTCTATTCCGAGCTCGAGAGAACTTGTTGCTATTATATTCTTGATCTTACCTTCCCTAAAAGCACGCTCTGTTTTTATTCTCTCTTCCTTATCCAATGAGCCATGATGTATGCCTATCCCTCCAAAAGGTTCTTCCTTATCAAACCTTATGAGCTTGCTGCCCAGCGATTCCACAATCTGCCTTGTATTGGCAAACACCAGCGTGCCTTCAGAGCTTCTCGATAGATCAGCAATGCGCTCCAGTCTGGCTAAAGCTTCCTTGTCCATCGGGAAGTCTTCAAGGAACCGTTCATGCTTCTTCTTCGCTTTCTGTGGCATCTCTATGTTGATAATACTTTCTTTTTTTCCTTTAAGCTCAACAATCCTCCCTCCAATCTCTCCAAAAAGAAAGTTTGCAGCCAACTCCGGATTCCCTACCGTGGCGCTTATCCCTATCCTTTGGAAATTGGTAGAAAGCTCCCTGAGCCTTTCAAGCATTATCGAGAGTTGTGCTCCTCTCTTATTGTAGCAAAGCTCATGAACCTCATCGATAATTACAACCTCAAGGGCATTCAGCGATTCCCTCAGCCTCTCCGACAATACTATGTTCTGCAGAGTTTCCGGGGTTGTTATCATAAAACTTGGGGGATTAGCTGCCTGCTTCGCCCTCTCGCCAGGCTTCGTATCTCCGTGCCTTACTCCTATAACTATCCCCAACTCCTTGGCTATGCTCTCAAGCCTGCTCAAAAGATCTCTGTTAAGTGCCCTGAGTGGCGTAACATAAATAGCACGTATCTTTTTGGGCTGCTCACTCTTAATCAAATTATTGAATACGGGTATTACTGCTGCTTCCGTCTTCCCACTCCCTGTTGGTGCCACAATCAGTACATTCTCTCTTCTGGAGATTGGGGAAAATGCGGATTTTTGTATCTCCGTCAACTTCTCGTGCTTGCTGAAAAAAAGGGAAAAGGCATTCTTTTTATCCGAAGCCAACGACATATACCTTACCTTCCGAATTCAGGGGCGTTCCGTTCAGTGAATATCCTATACTTATATTTAATGTCTCGCCAGGGACAAAGGCGTTAATGGTATTTGTGTTATTATAGCATGGAGTCGAGAGGTTGGTAGCGTTCCCAGCAGAAACCGTGATCTCAAGGGGCGTGCTTTCCTTTAGGTTTCCTATATAACAAGAAATACTTTTTATCGTCACGCTTTTGTTTAATGTATTCTTGATCCCGAAGTTCAAAAGCCCCTCGGAAAGAAGAACGCCATAGCACGAGAAATTCTTGGTCTGGCACGTCCCCAGAATGCTCTGCGTAAAGTTTGCTCCCTTTCCAGAAAATCCCAGATCGTCCATATTTTGTATCGAGAGATCTACCGCAGATCCGGCTCGTGAACCGTTAACTAATGCAAACGTCGTGATGTTGAGGTTCCCGAACATGCCAACAGTCTTAACCAGTGAAAGATTTGAGGACCCTCCAGATAGCGGCAGCATATACGTGCTGCAATACTCTCTGCCCGACCTATTCTCTATTGTTCCGCTGCACGGATAACTCCTGCCAGAATAATTCTCGAAAACTGTATACAATATTGTATTGTTTATTATTCTTAGCGAAGAATAACTAGAGTTACTCATGTACGATGCATAATAGTGTGCAAGCACGCTGGCATTTTCCGCGGTGTTTTGGGGAATCTTCGGGATACTCTGGTTTCCAACCGAGAGGTTTCCTGAAACATAAATGCAATTCTTATTCCCTTCATAAACAAGGCTCTTCAACCAACCTCCAGAATACCAGCTGCATAATGTTGTCTTGTTTCCAAGCTCAACGAATGTTATATTTCTACTGCCAACTCTGATGGTTGTGTTGGTTAGGTTTAAGCCCTTAGCAAAATACCCAATTATTGAGGGACTGAGATATCCCTGCATCCACAAATACACTTCCGAGGAGTTTTCTGATTTTTTATATGCAGAAACAATGCGAACCACATAATTTTGCGTTAGGTTTATCAACCGGCTGAAGAACAAGGCAGACTCATGGCTCGTTCCCATTGCTTCAGGCGTGTCTATCCCATAAGATGTCTCAAGATATTTCTGGATCAGATACCCTTCTATCGTTGAGTTTACAGTCCCATATTCCAAAGAGCTGCTCTTGTTAATGAATTCATAAGGTGCCACTTTGGACTGCGCAAGCACAAGAATATTCAAAGAGTCCTGTGTCTCCTGTCTTGAACTTATATCATAAACCTTTCCAGGATCCAAGATAGCAGACAAAAGATAATTTCCCGGTTTCAACGCAGTATAATTAAACATTATCGAAAGATTCTTTCCCGGGGGCAATGCAATCATATATACTTCTGTCAGGTTGCCCCCAACAAATACTCCAACGCTCAGATTGTTTATTGGAACGCTTCCAGTATTCTTAACTGTAAATGGGAAGTACATTTTCTGATACGGATACATAACAACGGTCTTGTTAAGACCATGGCTAAAATTTAACACTGCACTTATCGAAGGCACGTAAAATGCCCTAAATACGAGAGCCCCCGCAACTATTACTACAAACAACATTATTATCGAAAGGTTTTCCTTATTCATGCTCCTCTCCCATACTCTTGCTTCTCATATTATTTATTATTTCTGTTATTTTGCTTGCAATTTCTCTATAATCTGATTCAAGAAGGGACATTACCCATACTGAAGGGTCGTCTCTGTCACCAACATCTGGCGGCCGTAAATAAAATCTACCCCTTGCGTTCTGGACTATACCCATCCTCTTCATCCGCAGTAGATGGTACCTGAGCGTCTTCTCTTTTATTCCTCCCCAATTTTTTCCTATATACTCAAGTATCTCCGCTATTTCGGGATCCTTCTTTCTTATGAAATAAAAGTAGACAAGAGCATCAAGAACCGCTACCGCTCCATGCCTGCTCTCCCCGGGATTCAGTATCCCTAGCGAAAGTGCCAGCCACCTGACAGAAGAGCGCCGCGTTTCGAGAACCTCTTTTGGAAGCCTAAGATTTCTGATCTTGACTTCCTTCGCGATAAGATTTGCTTCATTAAGTGCCATCACAATCTCCATAACCAACAGACAGGGAATTTATGTTATTAAAAAACACTAATACCTTATATCCCAACATATATAAATAATAACAAAGCAAAACTATTAGTGCCGATAATTAACTTGGGCTGAGCCTATGTCACAAAATACAAACCCTGCCGGACAGGATAAAATGAGCGAACAGGAAATGGAGAAATTGTTAAGGGACTACCAGATACTGCAGGAGCAGATCCGAAGCTTTGCGATACAACTTGACCAACTGCACAACCAGAAAGGCGATCTGGAAAGAGCAAAAGAAGAGATCGATAAAGCCAGTGGCAAGATCTACATAACTGTTGGTGGAGTGATAGTCGAGACCTCAAAAGAAAGTGCATCGAAGGATATTGAAGAGCGAAGCGAGCTTACCGAGACAAGGATAACATCCATGACAAGGCAGTACACTGAACTAAGGAACAAGGAGAAGCAATACAGCGAGCGCATAATGCAGGCTTATAAACAAAACCAGTTGATGTCCTGATGGAGCTTCTCGATTTTAGAGAGCTTGCAAACACAATTAAATCATTCCAGGGTAAACAGGTAACCCTGGCCTTCCACTCTATCGGGGATAGCGACGGTGTGGGATCCGCAATCGCACTATCCTCTCTTTTTAAAAATTCAAGAATCATGACTCCGGACTTCATAACACACAACGCACGGGAGCTTCTCTTGCTTGCTGGCTACAAGGAAAAGCTCGATACAAAATTTCCCCCAAATACCGAGGTGCTTATAATCACTGACACAAACAATTTTTACGAGCTCGGCAAACTCACCAAATCTCTCTCGGACTTCACTGGCGAGATCCTGTTCATAGATCATCATTTGCTTCCAAAGGGCGATATAGGCAAGGTTAAAATCTTCAATAATGAAGATTATAACTCAACGTCAAGCATAATTTATGACCTGTTCTTGGAAATGGGGGTAGAACCCACACGGCAGGCTGCACTGCTTCTCCTTGATGGGATAATAGCAGACTCTGCGGAGTTCAGGAACGCAACCAAACTCACTTTCAGGCAGATCTCAGAGCTGTTGGGATATTCCGGCAAGAGCTTCACAGAGATTCTAGAATTCTTTCACGAAAGCGTTCCTTTGGAAAGAAGGAACTCATTAATAAACGAGATTCAGAACTCGAAGCTGGAAACAGTTGGGAACTATCTTTTGATATATGGCATCGCGGAGTCCCATGCGAATATCGCTGCAGACATGGCAATACGGATAGGGGCCGACGCGGCGCTCTTCTGGACAATAAGAAAAGAGGAATTTTCAATCTCTGCCAGACTCAGGCCCCCTCTAGACAAACGCCTGAATTTTCATCTGGGAACCGTAATGCAGGTTGTTGGCGAGATGATATCTGGAAATGGCGGTGGTCACCCATGCGCAGCAGGAGCATACGGTCCTGGAAAAGAACGATCTGAAGAAGCAATTAAAAAAGCGCTTAGAGAAATAAGAAAAGCGCTCAATGGGTGATCCTCTGAAATACTATGATCTCTCCTACCTATCCAATATCGAAGAGAGCCTCGTCACCCGGCTCGGCTATAAAAAGATATTTGTTATAGGCAAGGACGTACACTTGATAAATCAACCAAGACCTGGCGAGGTAAAGACAATAATAAGAAGCAATGATCCAAAGAAGATAGCGTCTGCCCTCAGGAATAACGATACAATCGGAGTATTATTCGAAGACAACATCTTATTGAAAAAATCCATAGAAGAAGCAGGAAACAACGGCAAACCTGTTTTTCTTTCTTTGTCAGACCTGATGGACAAGGATCCCGTACAAACATCAAGAAATATGAACAGGATCAGGACGATAGTGACCTTTGCCAGAAAATTCGGGGCAGAAATAGCAATAGCAACATTTGCAACAAGGCAGGCATATTTAACTTCTGCTATGCAGGCCATGGCTCTCAGTGAACTTCTTGGAGTTAGCATAGATGAATCAAAGAAAGCACTCTCAGCAATAGGCGAATATCTTGATAACTAAGCGAAAGATAAGGTACCTGCTGATTGAGTTCTCAGCTCCAATAGATGTAAAGAAAAGAGCCGTCTCAGAGGAACTATCTAGAAATCTCATTCTCTTCTTAGGCGAGCTGACAAATTACAGGGCAAATCCCCACATAAACTCGCAGATAGGGGAGAAGGTCTTCCTCCTCAGGATAAATCGCGGGTTTGAACGGGAGGTCCTGGCTGCGCTTGCCACAATAAAAAAATCTGGCGGGGTAGAGGGCGGCTTCTACACTCTGAAGATCTCAGGCACAGCAAAAAAGCTTATCATATTTTACAGGAGGCACATACTCCTAGACGCAGGCCAGGGGTCGTCTAAATCAAGAATTTGACAGATCAAATATTTTTATATTGAAGTGCCTCTTTGGGCTTCTTTCCTTTCTGTGATCTGGATTCAGCAGTGTAGAGATATGGTTCCACAAAGAGATTCGCAAAACCCATCATCGCACTTGTGATGAAACAGAAGAGAACACACGAGCCACCAAACTATCCGGGTTTCCTGGAAAAGACCAGGGAATATATTGTTATAAAAGATATTCTCCCAAGATTCAAGAAGGTTCTCGGACTTGCAAAGAACAGAATAATCGGGATGAAAAAGGTAGCGATACAGATCCAGTCTTGCATTACCAAATAATTTGATCAATTATCCTATGTGGAGATTTTATCTTAATGGGAAGTTAGAATGTAAACGCCAACTCCTCTAAATAATTATACAAAGATTAATATAAGTTGCTTATCCTAAATCGATACTGCTATTTATGGTGTTCTTATGAAGATAAGCGAACTAAAGGCTGGAGCGCAGAACGTAGAAGTAGAAGCAGAAGTTGCAGAAAAAGGTGAACCAAGAGAAGTGATAACAAAGTATGGAAGGAGAACAAATGTCGCTAACGTTACTCTCAGAGACGAGAGCGGAAGCATAACCCTTTCACTATGGGGTAAGGATATCGACACAGTCAATGTTGGGGACAAGGTCAAGATCTCAAACGGGTATGTTGGCGAATTTAGGGGCGTTCCACAACTTTCTGTAGGTAAGTTCGGAAAGATGGAGGTCGTCGAGAAAGGCTCAGGAAATACCGAATCCTCGGAGTCTGAAGATGAGTCCGAAGAGGAATATTAATACTTAAGTCTAAGAGCTTAGAACTCGAATTCGAGTCTATCTCCCACTTCTGGGGCGAAAGCCTCAAATCCCTCTTCCTTTAACTCTGTGGCAATACTGGTGCTGTTCTCAGCATCACCATGTACGCAGATAACTTTCTCAGGATTACTCTTCCTGACATATTCCAATATATCATCTCTGCCCGCGTGGGCTGAAAAATCATACTTTAAAACCGGGTAAGGTATCCTATGTATATTCTCGTCTATCTCTACTTTTCCTTCTTCAAGAATCATTCTTCCATTAGTTGCCTCAGCCTGGTATCCTGTCAAAAATATCTTCGAATTCTTTCTCAGTTTTGTTATGTAATTTAGCACAGGCCCACCGTTTAGCATGCCTGCAGGAGTCAATATTATGTTCCCGCCATCAAGCGCACCAATCCTGTCACGTCGGTCTTTCACTCTCTGTATATTCTTCACAGCATCCTTCAGTAACTCAACGTTATTAAGGTATTTATAAAATTCTAGAGTTATATCCGTCGCTTTCCTTGCCATGCCATCCATGTAAACTTTGTCCGAAAGGCCATTTTTATGCAGCATTGCTAGGACTTCCTGCGCTCTTCCTACTGCGAAGACCGGAACGAGGGCCGTACCTTTATTATCTACAACTTCTCTTACTTCCTCAACAAATCTCTTTATTGCTGACTTTCTATCTTCATGGTTTCTGTTTGCATATGTTGTCTCTATCATAAGAATATCGCTCTCCACTATCTCAGCACTTCTTTGAAGAAGCTGCTCCTCGATTTTGAAGTCGCCAGTGTATACCAGTTTCCTACCAGAGCTCGATTTCTCTATTTTGGTTACTGCGCTGCCGCACATGTGTCCTGCATCATAAAATGTGATATCATACTCTCCAAAACCTACAGGAGCCCCATAATCGTATGGCACATACCTCCTCAAAAAGAACCCAAGCTCCCTTTTGGTAAATTTTGGAGGAAGGTGTTCCTTTATGCCAATCTTTATAGAGTCTTCCAGAAGCAATTCCGCGAGCCTAAGTGATGGTTCGGTCCCAAATGCTATTGGAAATGCGTGCCTATACAATTCTGGTGCAAATCCGCAATGATCAAGATGCGCATGGCTAAGTATGAACGCATCAACCTTTCCCACACTTATTGGGTACTCTATCTTCCTTCCTACCTTTACTCCATAGTCGAGCAGAAAGTTTTTGCTGCCTTTCACATAAAAGGAAGACCTGCCGACTTCTCTGGCTCCTCCTAAAAATTGAATTTCCACAAAATCACTGTAGCTTGTCTGACAAGAGAAAGAAAACTTACTATTGCAGAAGCTAATACTATAACCTATGTTATAATATAAAATACTACAGGTTCAGCTCACAATACTCTTTTTATTTATTGCCTTAGTATAATAATAGATTGTATGACAACTGACGAATTAAATTTCATGGATCTCGCATGTTTAATCAAGATCACGCCAAGTACAGTAATAGAAAAGCTCGGCAGCGCCATGAATGCGAGCATATTCGACGCATCAAACATCGCGGGGGCGCTGAAGCAGAAAGGAATGATAGAGTTCACTGCTTATTATCCTGGTCCAAACACAATAACCATAACCGAGGCCGGACAAAACCTTCTGAGCGAAGCAGAAGCAAAGTCAAAAGAAGAATTTGACAAACTTGACGAGAATATACTTGTGCATCTTGCTGACGGCAACAGGCTGCCTGCAGAGTTGCAGAATGTCCTCGGGCTCCGCCCGAAGGATCTCGCACTGCGACTCTTCAAGCTTAATAGCCAGGGATTCATTACTTATGAGTTGAAAAATGGAGGTGTTTTTCTCTTGCTCACAGAGAAAGGCTATCTGAAAGCCAACTCAGCTGGAGCGTCACGGATGCTGATGCAAGACCGCAAGCCTGAGGTAAAAGCGATAGGTACTGAGGGGCAGGCAACACCGCATCCAGAAGCAGAGACGCAGGATATCCTCAACGATATATCGCAACTCTCAAGAGTAAGAAGGTCGAGGAAGGCATTTGTTGTTGCTCTTGGACTACTCCTTTTCATAATTGCAATCCTGTTTTTAATCCTTCACTTCTACCATATACTTTGATGGGTCGGGTAAATGGGATTGCTTGAATATTCAAAGGCAAAATCGATTCTGGATAAATATAAGATAAAGAGCATAGAGGGCGAATATGTAACAAGCGCAGAAGAAGCTGCAAGATTCGCAAAATCCGGTCCAATAGTGCTAAAAGTATTGTCTGGAAAAGCATTGCACAAATCAAAGTCTGGGCTTGTAACACTCGGACTCTCTGGCGAGAGCGAGATAACTGCAGCATTCAATGCGCTTCAATCCAAAGCCTTAAAGCTGAATCTGGCTCCATATAATATCATCGCGCAGAAGATGGCTCCTTCTGGAATAGAGATAATAATAGGGGGAAGGACAGATCCCCAGTTCGGAAAGTTGCTTCTCATCGGCCTCGGAGGAATATATGTTGAGGCGTTCAGGGACTTTGCACTAAGAGTATGTCCGATAACAAGGCGCGATGCAGAAGAGATGCTCGCCCAGCTGAAATCAGCAGAAGTAATAACGCAGCATGGCACCTCCACAGACATGATCTGCGATCTCCTGCTGAAAACATCAAGTCTACTTACCAAAGAAAAGAACATCTCTGAGCTGGATCTCAATCCGGTGATAATACACCACAGCGGTTACGACATTGTCGATATCCGCGTGTTAGAATAAGGTGTACAAATGAAAACCTTAAACCTCGAACCCATGCTAAAACCCAAGAGCGTTGCCATAATAGGTGCATCGAAGGACCCAGAAAAGGTGGGCCATGTCATACTGGAGAATTACATAAATGCAGGGTATGGTGGAAGTTTATATGCTATCAACAAGAACGCGGCCCCAAACGAGGAGATGCTTGGGGTTAAGGTGCTACGGAAGATAGGCGAGATCCGTGAGCGCATCGACCTTGCAGTTATTGCTGTTCCAGCTCCGATAGTCCCCACTGTCCTTGAGGAATGTGGCAAAGCTAAGGTCCGAACAGCGGTTGTCGTAAGCGGTGGATTTGCGGAGATTGGTGAAACAGAGCTTCAGGATAAGCTCGCGTCCATAGCCAGAAAATATAATATGCCAACACTTGGGCCAAACTGCTTGGGCGTCATGGATCCAAGATCAAGGATAGATACTTTATTTCTTCCTACATATAAGCTTAGCAGGCCACAGGTTGGAAACGTGAGTTTTGTATCTCAAAGCGGAGCAGTGGGAAGCACGATCCTCGATCTAATCTCTGGAGAGGGTTTCGGTCTCTCCAAATTCATTTCCTACGGGAATGCTGCCCACGTGGACGAAGTCGACATACTAAATTACCTGATGGAAGACGGCGAGACAAAAGTGATCGTCATGTATCTTGAGGGAATAAAGCGCGGAAAGGAGTTCATAGAGGTCGCAAAGAAGGTCACGAAGAAAAAGCCTGTGATAGTGCTTAAGGCTGGGAGAACTTCTGAAGGGATGGCGGCTGCACATTCCCACACCGCCGCCCTGGCAGGAAATTACGAAGCATACGAAGCTGTATTCAGGCAATTTGGTTTCGTAATAAGCGAAGACATAAGCGAGCTTCTGCATTACGCCAAAATCTTCTCCACAGAGCCACCCCCGCTTGGCAATAAGATAGCAATAATTACAAATGGCGGAGGAGCCGGCGTTCTTACAACCGACGCAATATCTGCATCAAAAGAACTCGTATTGGGTGAGTTCTCAAAAGATACTATACTAGCGCTCGGAAAAACGATGCCAAAGCTAGTGAATGTGAGGAATCCATTAGACCTTGCAGGTGATGCCGACTACAAGCGTTATGGCACAGCACTCGACCTGATAAGCAAAGACCCTAACATAGATATACTCATAGTAATAGCTCTATTCCAGACTCCAGGGGCTGACTCAAAGACTGCTGCAGCGCTTATCCACTTCAAGCAATCTTCAGGAAAGCCGATGGCCGTATTAAGCATAGGTGCGAGCTACACAGAGATGCACAAGATAATGATGGAGAGTTCAGGGCTTCCTGTTTACGACTCTCCCAAAGCCATAGCTTCTTCTCTACTTAAACTCCGCGAATACTATCAATACAAAAACAGGAAGGACTAAGCTCTCTCTTTCTTATACAACAGCAGGTCAAGCGCACTCTTCACCGCCTTCTCCTTGTTGCTCTCTTCAGCCAACAAATCAAAAAGCTCCCTCGGATTTGCTTCAAGCTCGTATTTTTTCTCGGCAAGTTTTTCTACGAATACTGACAACCCAAAATCTTTTATTGAGAGATTCTCCAATGTCCCGCTCCTAAGGGACGCTATATCAACATCCTTCTGCTCGCTCTCGACCTTTCCCTTTCCTATCTCTATTATTGCCTTATCTTTAAACTCCTTTATTGCAGATTGGACATCAATATCGATGCCTTTGAAACCGTCCATCAGCCTACCTGCAAGCTCTACGCGTATTATTGGCTTATCCTCGCTTTCTTTGGCTATCTCCGAAGAGATTCCCCTCTCTATCCTTTCGGCAATTTTTTCGGGTTCAAGCCCGTCTACCTCTATCTTAACAAGCTTGAATCTCCTAGACCTTATTTCCTTAAACAGATACTCCTTTGTTGCTGTATCAAATATAAAAAAGCCCTTAGCTTCCTGCTCTCCCTCCTTCAACTGCGTCAGAACAGTGCTTCCTGGTATCAAGAAGGGCTTTCCATGCGCCTTCATCTCGACTTTATTGTGTATATGCCCGTCAATATAAAGATCAAATCCTACGGGGAGGTCATCCAAGGTTATGAAATCGCTGCTGAACGGGAGCAACTCGTGCACAGATTGGTGGAATATGAATACATTGAACATCCCTGGTTCTGGATGAAGGTCAGCGTTTTTCAACGCCTCCTTGAATCGCTCTTCAGCTATGCCGCCGAGCCCGAATATGCAGATATGTTCTCCGTTTTTCTCTACAAACACTCTTCCATCGCTGATATCCACCAAGAGTCCAGCAAGTGCAAGCAGATCAACAGGATCCTCAACACCATACGCTCTCCTCTCGTGCGTACCTGGTATAGCTATTATCGGGAGCTCTGTGAAATTCTTTCCACTTCCATCAAATCTCGTAACCTTGGCGTTCCACTTCCTATCTGAAAGATCTCTAAATATGTTTATAGCTTCGGCAAGCACTTCAGGCTTTGGGTTCCGCATATCAAAGATATCTCCTGGCATTACCAGGACATCTGCCTCTCTCGCTGCTGCGTCTAGTGCTTCCTTGGCCTGGATGTATGCATCTTCTCTGAAACGCTCATAGCCGAGATGAAAATCCGAGAGTATTGCAAGCTTCATCGTATTCAGCCTCATGGTATTGTATAATCTGTGGTCCACTGGTTTGAATAGCCGACATCGCCTGTAGGAAATCCATTCAGCTTATTTCCCGAGTAATCTTGCGTATTCCCATTAAGCGGCCACCATCCTGCAAGAGCCTGGAGATTTATCGGAGCCCCTCCAATTCCCTCTAAGTAAAGCTGCTGCAGGCCGCTAGGACTCAATGCAGTATTGTATATCTGGACATCTGCTATGCTGCCGTTCATGAATTGATTCCCGTAAAGGCCATATCCAATCGTCACGTTCTGGTTCTCTAAAGTGTACGTTGGGCTTCCTCCAATACTCATAAGGGCCCCTCCGACAAGCACTGGTGTTGTGTTCCCATCGAGATAAACGCTCTCCTGCGCATATGGCTTTGTAGCATTTGTAATCACAATACTGACGAAATACCATTTGTTTGTTTGGATCGGAGCGTTGTTGTATGATGTGCAGTTGCATACGCTTTTGCTAAGTACACGAAGACCCGAGCCACCCATTCCACCATATTCATAGTAGCAAAGGAAAAAACTTGAGGTACCGCAAACTGCAATGTTCCAATCTCCATTTTTCACAACAATAAAATTAAAGAAATCCCTACTGGGTCCACGTATGTCTGCCCATGCTGTGACTGTGAGGTTACCTGATGTAAGCAGGCTGTTTGGATGAATATCTACCCAACTGTTAAGTCCATTGAATGTGGCAACAAATCTTGGATTCACATTGCAAAGACCCTGCCTTGAGAGGAACTCTGTAGATCCTGGCCCCCGCGGCCTGACTATTACGCAACTACCTCCAGAAGCTCCTGGAGAGAGACCTCCTTTGTTAAATATCCCAATGTAAAAAAGCACACCCGCAACAATTATTATTATGAATATGGCCCATGAGTAAGTCGCAAGATACTCCATTGCACTCTGCGCTTTTTCCATGATATCCCATTAATAAACAATGTCAAAACATTTAAGATGGTTTAGAACTTATGCTTGGCTCTCATCCTTTCCTCCAGCTTCGCTTTCTCTAAAGAGGCTCTTCTCTATCGTCTGCTTTATCTTGTCTGGTGGATATGCCAATTTAATCAGCTTAGTATGTCCCCTTATCCCTCTGCCAGATTCGTAGCTTATTATAAGGCCTTGCATCTCCAGGTCTGTAATATATTTTCGGTACCATCTCTGGCTTTTAGCTTCTTTATGCATTGACTCAAGTATATCAACATATCTATTGTATATCTCCCCGCTGAATATGTATGTATCGCTTCCCTCAACAAGTCTCTTATATTTGCTCCCCTGCACTGACAAAAGCGCTATCGCATACACTATGAATTTCTGGTGCTCTGGCAATGTGTTTACCATCTCATATGCGACCTCCTCCTCAGCAGACCGCGAAGCCTCTACTATCTGGTTAACAGAGATTGCCTTCAGTCCACTCTCTTCGCTTATCTCTCCAGCTTTTGAGAGTATCCTCAGGGCAAGCCTGGCATCACCACTCTCCTTTGCCGCTATTCCTGCAGCAAGGTTTATTGCTGATTGGTCTATAACATCTTTTTTGAATCCCGTTTCAGCGCGATCTTTCATTATTGATGCAAGCTCCATAGAATTATATGGCGGGAACACAAGCTCATTCTCATACAGTGTTGAGAGGCTTCTCGGATCAAGGCTCTCCTTGAAGGATATCTTGTTGGATATGCCAACTAGGGTTATGCTTCCTGACTTGATATCGCTATTTGCCCTAGTCAAAGTGTATATCAGATCATCAAGGTCCCTAACAATGTCTATCTCGTCAAGAACTACCACAAGTATCTTGTTGTCTTCCTCAATCCAGTTGATTATCTTCTCATAAATGTCTACTATGCCATATCCTCTCTTTGCATACATTGGCAGATGATCTCCGACAATTTTGCTCAGAACCCTGTACCTGGAGTTGTAAATCCTGCAATTTATATACGAGATCTTTGAACGAATGTTCGGTATCTCCCGTATCTTGTCCATGACATGCTTCATACAGGAGGTCTTTCCCGTCCCTGTCTTCCCATATATAAACAAGTTCCTTCCACGCTCTCCACGCAGCGAAGGCGTCAGACTCTTCACAATCTCTGATATCTGCTTATCTCTAAAAAGAAGGTGCTCTGGGATATAATGCGGAGAGAGAACCTCCCTATTCATAAATATCTCAGATTCCTTAAATAACTCCGCAAAAGGCTCTTCCATAAAAATACCCCAGAAGAAAGAAGAGACACTTATTCTCTCTTACATAATTTCCTGGCTATATTTATATACTCTTCTTTGATGCTCTCATCTTCGACCAGTGGCACCTTGCCCTCGTCGCTCATCCTTGCTATCTTATCATTCATCTTGATGCTGCCCAAAAGTTCGCATTCTAGCGACTTCGCTACCTCCACAGAGCCTCTAAGCTCACCAGTTGACATATTCTCCACAACACCCAGGATGGAAACACCCATTCTTTTGGACATTCTTCCAGATTTTATTGCGTTTACCGCAGCAACATGTTGTGGTGTAGTCACGAGCAAAAACCCATCAAGTTCCAGAAGCTGCATTATGGATAGAGGGGCATCAGATGTGCCAGGTGGCAAGTCTATTATAAGATAGTCAAGCTCTCCCCAATTGGTATTCTCAAAAAATTCACGTATCATCTTCGCTATTATCGGGCCTCTCCATATTATCGGCCTCCTGAGGTCATCAACAAAGACCGCAGTTGTAATGATCTTAACGCCATCCTTCTCAACAGGTTTTAGGGGATACTCTGCTGCCTGCAATCCCTCAATGCCTAAAAAGAGCGCAAGATTTGGGCAATCCACATCTGCATCCATAAGCCCAACCTTATAACCCATCTCCTTCAATGCAAAAGCCAGATTCACAGCAGTTGTCGTTTTTCCTACGCCACCTTTTGCGCTATAAACTCCTATCCGGTGCTTTATGCCGGATAGCCTCTTCTTAATATTTTCTCTCTGTTTTAATACATTAAGAATTGAAGGATGTTCTACTTTCACTGAGGCATTCCCAACATTGATATTGTCTCCTATCTTGGGATTTTCCATGATATCACCTGATCTCGATAAGGAAGCCCACACGATTTATCGGTGGGAGGAATTGTCGAGCATTAGTATTATGTATCTTTCCAAACATATATGTTTGGTTAATAGTATGAAACGTGCTATTCTTTTGCAGATCGATGGGATTACTGCCAAGAAGGGCAAAATCCTCAAGGATTTCTCCTTGAAAGCGACTTCCGAATTTAATAGGCTTTGGGAAGACAGAGATTTCTGCAATACCTTCATGGATTTCCATAGGAAGACTTTTGTTGAATCCAAAAAGAGGACTGGATTCAATGTTCAGGTTTATGCCTGTCTGGAACGTGCAGTATGGAGAAGCAAGGGCAAGTCCAGTGCGGTTACCGTCAAATTCAACGTTCCTCGCAACTGCAAGACTTTTGATATGACAATGCCTTTCATTGAACTTGGAATTTATCCACGAAAGAGGATTGCCGTCCCCATAAAGAAAAACATGAATTTCCAACGATACGCTGATCTCCTGAAGTCTGGATGGACATGCAAGACTTATGGGCTTACTTCCAATTTGCAGATTGTCGCTTATCTTTCCAAATACGAGGTTGAATTGCCTTTGAAGAAGAATATTCTCGGAGTTGATGTGAACAGCAAATGCTTTGCGGTTTCTGTTCTTTCCCCAGAAGGAAAGGTTTTGCATCAGGATTACTTCGGGAAGGATATTTGGGTTAAGAGAAAGAAGGTCTTTGAGGGGAAGGCTGTTCTGCAAAGTTACGTCGATACTGGAAGTTCTTATGCGAATAAGGCACTTAAGAGGACTAAACGAAATGAACACAACTTTGTCAAGAACCGAATAGGTGAAGTCGTGAGGAACATTACCGAAATGGCTCTGCGATATGATGCAGAAATTTCCATAGAGAACCTCAAAAGGTTCAGTCCAAAAGGAAAGATGTTTAATAGGGAGGTAATGAGAATCCCATTCTTTACTTTCAGGAAGAACCTCATGCAGAGGTGTTTTGACAAGAAGATTACGCTGAACATCGTTGATGCATGGCATACATCCAAGTTCTGTTCCCACTGCGGTGCTGTTGGGAAAGGACATGACAGTAGCAACTATGCTCTGTTCAGATGCAAAGAATGTGGGGTTGTCGTGAACTCTGATAGAAAGGCAAGTCTCAATATTGCCATAAAATCCCTGTTGGAGCGGAGAGATACTATTAACCATAATACTCTCCAGATTTCCAATAGGAGAGTCCCTGTAAACGGGCTTATTCGTCCAGATGCGGTTGTTGAACCGATTGTTGCCGTGCGACATGTTTCATCAACTTATGGAAAGCCCACAGGCTTTAGCCATGGGAAGTTTACAAAAGACGCTATATTATCTTAGGATAAACCTATTTATAAGAGCGTCACGCAAACCATGGTTATTCCTACTATCCAGAGCCATAACTTAATTGCAAAGCGGGCATTGATGAAGCAAGTATTATAAATATAAATGTATAATCAATATCATTTACATGTTTCTTATCTTATATAGGTGTAATTATGTATCCAAACGTGCAAGCATATGACAGAGGAGTCATGTTTAATCCTGACGGAAGGCTGTTTCAGGTTGAGTATGCAAAGGAAGCGGTTAGGAAGTTCGGCGCTACATCTATAGGCATGATCGGTGAGGATTGTGTTGTCTTTGTGGCACACAAAAATATCACAGAACCGCTAGCTGTACCATCAACAATACAGAAGGTCTTCAGAGTGGACTCTCACATCGGTGCAGCTTACAGCGGAATGGTTGCTGACGGAGTTCATCTTATAGACTTTGCAAGGCAAGGGGCTCAAAACCACAGGCTTGTCTACGACGACGTTAAATCTGTAGAAGCATTGTCAAAGAATGTTTCTACTTACATGATGCAGGCAACCCAATATGGGGGAATGAGGCCCTACGCTATTTCTCTCCTTATAGGCGGAATAGATTCTGAGCCTCGCTTATTCGAGATAGAGCCAGGTGCATCTTTCCTGGGATACAAGGCTGATGCAATAGGCGCAGGAAAGAAGGTGGCAACAGAGATGCTGATAAAAGAGTACAAGGACAATATGGGCGTGGACGACGCGGTTGCATTGGGCGTGAAGATAATTAAAAAGATAAGCGAAGAGAAACTCAATCCACAGAATATGGATATAGGGGTAGTGCAGGACAGCCACGATTTCAAATTGCTCACTCAGCAAGAGGTATCCAGCTACTTCTGAATAGCACAGTGAAGTTCATGTCAAAAGTTGTTGTAGCAAAATACACAGTCAACGGAGAACGCTTCGAGATATTTGTAGATTCCGATAGAGCGTACGAGTTCATCACGGGAAAGAGGAAAGACGCATTCTCTGTGCTGGAAAGCGAAGAGATATTTGAGGATGCAAACAAAGGGAAGCGTCAGAGCCAGGATAAGCTGAAGAAAGCTTTCGATACCACAGACATGATCAAAATAGCAGAGATAATACTGAAGAAGGGAGATGTCCCAATCACAACCGAGCAGAGAAACAAGCTTCTTGAGGAAAAGAGAAAACAAGTAATAGACATCATAGCGAGAAATTCGATAGATCCAAGAACCAAAGCTCCCCACACTGTCCAAAGAATAGATACTGCCCTGCATGAAGCTAAGATAGCGATCGATCCGTTCAAGAATGCAAATGAACAGATCGACCCCATACTTAAAAAGATTAATCTCGTACTTCCAATAAAATTCTCCACGGTAAGGGCAGAGGTCGACATTCCTCCCGAGTTTGCAAACAGATGCTACAACCTATTAAAACAATATGGCCAAAAATCCGAGGAATGGCTTCAGGACGGCTCCTTAAGGGCGAAGCTTGAGTTTCCTGCAGGCCTCAAGGGAGAGTTCCTTGAGCGCATAAACAACCAGACCAAGGGAAGTGCAGTAGTTAAGTTTATAGAATGAATAACGGTGTAATAAAATGCAAAGGATAGTGGTTCCCGGAGAGCGGCTTGAAGAGAAGCCCGTTCATCTGGAAAATACAATAATACATGAGAACAATACATACTCTACAGTGATGGGGATTTATGACAATGAAAAGAGAAATCTTGTCCCACTGGAAGGTATCTGGTACCCGCACCACGGCGACGAGGTCATTGGTGTTGTGGAGGAGGAGAAGCTAAATGTCTTCACCGTGAATCTTCACTCAACCTACAAGGGAATAATCCTAGTGAAGTACTCTGAAGGAGACATCGCTCCTGGAGACGTCATAGAAGCATCTGTAAAAGAGCTTGACAAGACAAAGACTGTCGTTTTAGTAAGGCCCAGAAAGCTCGGCGGCGGAAAGATCCTTGCAATAAAACCAACAAAGATCCCAAGGATACTCGGCAAAGGGGATTCAATGATAACGCAATTGACTGAGGGAACAAAGACCTTCATAAAGATAGGCATGAACGGAGTCCTCTGGATGCGAGGCGGTGATCTTGATCTTGCAACAAAGGTAATACTTAGAATAGAAGAGGAGGCCCACACAACCGGCCTCACTGAAAGAATCAAGATGATGTTAGAAAAGAGTGTGTAAAATGGCAGAAAAACCAGAGCTAATTATAAATGGAAAGAGAAACGACGGGAGGTCGAGCGGAGACCTCAGGCCAATCAAAATAGAATCAAATGTAATAAAGAACGCAAGCGGGTCTGCTTATATCGAATGGGGAAAGAATAAGATTATAGCTGCAGTTTATGGTCCAAGGGAAGCTCTCCCTAAGCACACTGCAGATCCGGAAAAGGCAGTCATAAAATGCAGGTACTCAATGGCACCATTCTCCTCGTTAGAAGAGCATGGGAGGTCGGGACCAAACAGAAGGGCAATAGAAATATCAAAAGTAACAAAGGAAGTTTTCGAGAATGTTGTCATGCTTCAGGACTTTCCAGGCAGTGAGATAAATATCTACATAGAGGTACTTCAAAGCGATGGCGGCACAAGGGCCGCAGGAATAACTGCTGCTGCAGTTGCAATGGCTTCTTCAGGGATACCAATGACAGATCTTCCATACGCTGTATCTGCAGGCAAGGTTGGTACTGAAGTGATCCTCGATCTCGATAAGCTTGAAGATAATTATTCGGATGCAGATATGCCAATGGCCATAGCTCCAATACAGAACAAGATCCTCCTTCTTCAGATGGATGGCACGCTGAGCAGGGAAGAGATCAAGAGAGCAGTATCAATGATACTTAAGGCAGGAGAAGCCATATCAAAACTGCAGATTGCTGCTCTCAAGAAGCCTTATGAAGAAATATCTGAAAGGTACGCAAAAGAATAACGGATGATCAATATGCAAATGGGATCAATACTGGAAGAATATATATTAGATACAATACGAAAAGGCCAAAGGGACGATGGCAGAAGCTTCAACGCTTACAGAGATATCTCAATAAAGAGCTCACCACTGCAGAACACAGAGGGTTCTGCAGATGTACTCATAGGAAATACGAGAGTCTTGGCAGGGATAAAAATAGCTCTTGATGAGCCAATGTCAGACAAGCCTGAAGACGGAAACATAATCACATCTGCGGAGCTTCTTCCTATAGCATCAGAAAAATTTGAACCAGGGCCTCCGACACCAGAGGCTATAGAGTTGGCAAGGGTCATAGACCGCGGGATACGGGCAGCAAACATGATCGATACAAAATCCCTTTTCATAGAGAAAGGAAAGGTGTGGAGCGTATTTATAGATATATATGTACTAAATTATGATGGCAATATGTTTGATGCAGGCACGATCGCAGCGGCTTCAGCCCTCTTCTCAACACGACTCCCTAAGCTTGAAGGCGAAGACGTGATAAGGGAGGGCAATCTGGAAAGGCTAAAGCCATCAAACCTTGTGACGTCATGCACTTTCGGAAAGATTGCAGATAAGATACTCCTTGACATGACTGCGCCAGAGGAGATGTTCTCAAAAGCGAGGCTCACAATAGCGAATGATGAGAATGTCGTCAGGGCAATGCAAAAGGGCCTTGGCGGATCGTTCAGCACAAGCGAGCTTGATCAGATGATTGATCTTTCTTTTGAAAAGGGAAAAGAAGTTAGGAATATTATCAAAAAAGCAACAGGTGAATGATTTGTCTAGCTTTAGTATAAGATCCGGAGTCAGTTTGAGAAAGAGATATCGGGCAGTTCTAGAACAGAAAAGAGCAAAATACAAATGCGATATCTGCGGCAAGGAAGCCGTAAAGAGAGAAAGCACAGCGATATGGAAATGCAGGTATTGCGGAGCCACATTCGCTGGTGGAGCATACACTCTAAAGACTGCTGCTGGAGAAATGGCAAACAGAGCCATAAACAGGGCAAGAGGAGAATGACTAAGATATCCTTTACACCTATTCAGGAACTCGTCATACACGAAGTCGTGGAAGTCTCCAACGACGACCTGCTCAGGGAACGAGTAACTCCTGCTGGCACCATGCCTCTCTATTGGTGCAAGGGTATACTCTTCAGTTTCTCATCACTTCCACTCAATGACGAAGTTGTGAGAGATTATATGAAAGGAAAGATCCATTGGATGGAGGTTCATTTCTCAAAAATGGAAAGATACCAGGAAGTGCTAAGGATAGATGATGAGGAATATAAATCAACTATGAATGTCCGTGTCATAAACACCGATGGTTCAAAGGTTCATATGGACTTTGTTGAATGGTTAAATATTAATGTTAAAACAAAGAAATAAGGTAAGGACTATGGCTTATATATGCATACATTGTGGAAGAGAGATTAAAAACCTCGAGAAATTTGTACGATGTCAATACTGTGGCTATCGCGTTCTCGCAAAAAGGAGGTCCTCACTCGCAAAGGACGTAACAACAGATTAACTTGCATTATTTGTTGCTTACGACTATATTCTCCGAAACACTTTTTACTCTTTTGTACTCTATGCTGTTATTTGCAATCTCTCCCCTTATATCATCAACCTTATTTATTTGGTCTATGCTCTTGAGAAGAAGCCTTGAGACAGATCCGTCCTCAAAATTCAGCACAACTCCTCTCACTTCTCCGAGTATCTTCCCAGAAGTCGATATTATCCCCTTTCCATAAAGCTCAGAAACCAAGGCCATTCAATCACCAATTCTTATTCTCTTTATTTTCTTGGACGCGAAGATTCTTATTATGTATTCCTGCAGAAGGGATATGAAGGCATCTTCATTTACACTGAATTCTTCAAGGTCTTTACCATCAAAAAGGTGCTTGTTTGAGTTGACCAAAACCTTCATATACTCGTCGCTCATTGAATAAAACTCTTCTCCGCAAGACTCGCACTTCCATGCAGGCACTATCGGAACTTCATTTATCTCTTCTGGCTTCAATCTATCAAGTTTCCTAAACAGCCTCTTACTGCAAGAGGAGCATGATGCATTTACTGCAATCTCTTTGTAATCACCTACATCCTCGATCTCTAGATCTCCAATACCAAGATATCTCCGCAAAACGTCCTCAACACCATGTTCTCTTACTCTGAACTGGTTTGCGACATCTCCGTTCTTTTTGAACTCTGTTATAAGTGCGCCGTATTTAGTCTGCTCTCCAAGGGAGAAAAACTCCTTGCCTTCTCTTACATACCGGCTGCTCTTCTCTCTGCCGTCATTGCTCCTGTATATGTGAACATCCATAAAATTAGTTCTCCTTAGAGTATATATACTCCTGTATGTCTTTTTTTGTTACTGTGGCCCTCTTATTCTTCTTTGCGTTGTTTACTGCAAAATCAGCCATCTTTTTCGCTTCCTCTTCCAGTATCGCAGCCATCTCCTCAGCCCCGCTCTCTGTTATGTTAGCCTCAAAATATTTCTTAACCAGTTTCTTTATTGCAGGTTTTGGTATTCTGGCCATTTTATCAGCACTCAAGATCCTCATCATAAGGTCAGGAATCTAAGCTCATCATCAAAGATATAGGAACTTGACAAATTAAATACTTTCACATCCATCTGCTCTGTCCAACAAATAGGCAGAATTAGATATGCCATATCCTAGGCCTTCGTAAGAGAGTTACATCATATAAACTTATTCAACAATTGTCTTTATTACAATTTCCTTTTCTACGTTCTTCCTTTTCCTTGAGAATACATATTCTCTGAACTGCCTCTTAAAAAGCGAGTAGAAGCCTTCAATCGCACACGTGCTGCTATGATGAGTCCTCTTTCTCTACTCGTTCTGCATTTCGCTCTTCTTCTGGCTACTCCTATTACATAACCAATTCGGAGTCCTGCCGCAACGCATTTTCCGATATACTCCAAATTGTTCTCTGACTGCATCAGACCCCAGCCCCAAACCTCTCAACGAAGCGTTAGACTTGACAGGTATGCCTGCTTTCAGACCATGCCTTTCGCAATATTCAAGGATAACATTTGTATCATACGCACCGTCGGCATCAACCTTGCCCGTTATTTCAACAACAGGACTTAACAGAGAGGTAAACTCCATGCAGCCACCAACATTATCCTTAGTAACAATAAATGTTAGCGCCTCGTTTGTTTCTTCGTTGATTGTGGTACGAAAGTTTGCCCACGACTTTGTCTTTATATTTCTCTGTGCGGCACTCACTGTCATTTACGAGTCTGATCTTAGTAGGATCCATTGCAATCGCGATCTTATTCCCATTGGATGGAAAGCTGAACTTCACACCATCCCTCTTCATCTTATTAACAACGTGAGCGGGAAATCCCACACCATTTATGGGTGGGAGGATGTCACTTCTACACCAAAAAGCCCCGAACTTTGGGATCTCGATACTCAGAAACTCTGAAAGGTCTTCCATATATACTTCGAGCTGCCCGTATCCCTTGTGATGCAGGTATTTTATCACGATGTTTGCATATATCAAGAGATTGAGGCATCTATATTGTCGCCCAGCTTATTCTTATTCATTCGGTCTAACTCTTCACCAAGGCCTCTTTCTTGATCGATAAACAACGCCATTTCCTTTACGCGATCTACCTCGCTGGTCATATGCTCTCCAGTATCTATTATAGCTCTGCATTTGTCGCAAAAACAAAATGCATCTAGAGGTTAATAACCTCCAGGAGTATTGGATTTGTTGGACACAGCATACATGTGCCAAGATGTTTATACGTACCCTATTATAAAAGTTCTTGGTCAATTATATAATATACTTACGCTTTGGTGGTTAAATGATAGAGCTAACTAAAGAAAATTTCGAGAAAGAGGTTCTTCAGTCTAAGGTTCCTGTTGTTGTGGATTTCTGGGCAACATGGTGTGGTCCATGCAGAATATTCTCTCCCATAATAGAAGATGTCTCAAAGGAATATGCTGGAAAGATAAAATTCGCAAAACTAGATGTCGACTCTGCACAAGAGATAGCTTCAAAGTATAATATAATGAGCATACCTACTGTGTTGTTGTTTACTGAAGGAAAGACAAAGGCCATGAGCGTTGGAGCCATACCAAAAGAAAGCCTCAAATCCTGGATAAACAAGAACCTGTAAGATGGTAAGATGCCTTTTAATCTGCCGCGAGGAGTCAGAGACTATGGTCCATCCGAAGCAATAGCTTTGCATGAGACAATCTCTGTTGTAGAGGAGATATTCAAGCGTTTTGGTTTCTACCCTATAATGACGCCAGCACTAGAATCCATAGAAACCCTTAACTCAAAAGTATATGGAGAAGAGTCAACTAAAGAAATATTCCTTCTTCAGGATGGAGAATCTGGATTGAGATTCGATCTTACGGTTCCTCTTGCGAGATTTGTTGCCGGAAGGAAAGATCTGCCTCTCCCTTTCAAAAGATATCAGATAGACAGGGCGTGGAGGAAGGACGAGCCGCAGCACATGCGATTCAGGGAATTTATTCAGGCAGATATAGATATAATCGGGGCAAGTGAGACAAAGAGTGACGCCGAAGTCATAGCAGCAACCGCAAAGGCTCTCGAAGCGCTTGGAATCGATTACACAATTTTCATAAATCATCGCGTTCTGCTCTCATCAATCCTTGATTTTTTCAAGATTCCAGCATCAAAGCACCCTACTGTGATGAGGATACTGGATAAAATGGCCAAGATCCAGCATGAGGAACTGATAAGCCAGATGGCCTCAGCAGGGATAGCTCTCAGGCTCGCAGAGGATCTTTTCATGTTTCTTACTGAGAAGAAAACAAACAGTGATCTTCTTGGAAAGATCTCCGGAAGCCTTGGCGGTGAGACTCCTGAGCTCAGAGCAATCAGCGAACTCTTAGAGATCCTCATGCAATACGGACTCAGGGGAAAGATTGAGATAGACCTTTCTCTAGCGCGGGGCCTCGATTACTACACCGGCTTCATATATGAATTTGTATCGTTCCACGAGGGAAAACGCCTTCCAACAATCGCCTCTGGGGGAAGATATGATAACCTAATAGGAGCATTTTCCAAAGCTTCCCTGCCTGCTGTGGGATGCAGCGTTGGGATAAGCCGAGTAGTCGATCTAATTAATAGTGGAAGCAGGAAAACAGCAGCAAACATATTTGTTGCATATATCGCAGAAGAAGATTTCCCTTATGCTCTTGAAGTCGCAAATTCCCTAAGGGAAAGCGGCAAGTATGTTGACATGAACCTTCACAAGAGAAGCATCTCTAAGCAGCTCGAGTATGTGAACGCTCTTGGGATAAAGTATGTTGCAATAATCGGCAAGATAGAAAGGGAGGCCGGCAAGGTCAAGCTTAGGAATATGCTCAGCGGAGAAGAGGAATTGGTCGCAGTTGCTGATATTAATAAGAAAGTGAGATGAAAACATGGTTTCAGACGTGGAAGAAATTACAGAAAAGACAATATCTAAAGGTGGAATATTGGCAAAGCTTTATTTTGATATGCAGGGTGAAAAAGGCGAGGAGCTGCAGCCGCTCATGGCTGATCTGATAAATAACCGGCTCCTGAAGTCTCCTGGAGTTGTCTATTGTTTTGGCAGCATAGAAGAACCGATAATGATAGAAGGTTATTTCTCAACAAGTGCAGCAATAACGACTCTTTTCAAGGATCTAGGGGCCGCGATAAATGTTGTCTTCAATTTTGCGCCGATAGGGATAGAAGTACTGAAGCCTTCTGGGGAATACTCTGTAAAGACCAGCAATCTACAATCAATACTGATAGATCTATCCAACATATCTACAAACTACTCCACATACATAATGAACAACGTCCTGAGCCCTGACGAGAAAACCAGGCTCGAAGAAGAGGTGAAGAGGAGGAAAGCCTTGGGAAACCACATGCTCGACAAGCATGGAAAGGAGAGTTGATACACCCCAGCTTATTGTGCAACAGCACAATGTCTCATCATGCGCTTCTAAGCAAAGCTCTCTTTATCATCAGGCTTGGCCTGTCCATATCTCCATATTTTCCAAGGAAAGAATCTACTCCAAGCCATCGCATACACTTCAGCCCTATTCCTATGCTCCTATTCCCAATCCTGGAGTAAAGACTATTTATGACTTTATGGAGAGCCATATCAAGCCCGTATTCCTTAACGAATCTTTTTTCGTAACTTGCCAGACTGGTCCCATCCTCAATATGTCTTTGGATCTCTTCTGCTGCAATTATCGCAGCGTTGCTCCCGAATATGATCCCGCCTCCTGTTGAGGCCTTTACCTGTCCTGCCGAATCCCCTACCAAAAGTACCTCTGCCACGTTATCAACTACCTGTTCTCTCCTGGATATTGGGATCATACTTGCTCCGCCATCAATCATCCTGGCCCCATCTATTATCTTAGTGATCTCCTTTGTTTTGATGAATCTTTCAAACGCCTTCTTCGCATTGCCTTTTTTAGAATCTATGCCAACCCCCACTTCTAAAATATCCTCTGAGTTTGGACATAGCCATCCGAACAGTCCTGGGGTTGTCTCCCTATCAAAAAAGAGATCAACAACACCCCCTCTTCCTCCAACATTGAACTCTGCTTTATATGTTAGCACATACCTCCCAATCGATCCCATCCCAAAATGCGCAGCAACAGAAGAGAAAGCCCCATCAGCGCCAAGTATTATGCTTGAAGCATGCAATACATCAAGTTCTGTTCCAGTGACTCTTTTTCCGAGATTCATTCGCACGCCTTCACGCACAGCCTCTTCTATGCAAATCTCATTCAACTCCTTTCTGTCCAAAACGCACGCTTTCGCTTCTTTTGATCGTATCTCAATATTCTCACCCCCTGCATGTATATTGGCTCCATATAATCTATTGGTGGATGCTTTATGATAATCAACATCCAATGTCTTAAGCCCAGAGAGCGAGAGTATTCCAGAAGCATGTATTTGCGATCCAGGAACTGATTTTTGATCATAAATACTAACTTTGATATCCTTTCTGCAAAGCTCTCTTGCCGCAATCAGCCCAGCAGTGCCAGCCCCTATTACAGATACAGTGCTCTTCATGCCGATCTTTTTATAATTTTATAATGTTATAATCATCTGTCAAGAAAGGCTATATACATGATTATGCATCATTGCATGTATCTGGAATAGCACAGATTTCTGTTTAACAATGGTGTATGGCTCAATGAAAGTGATCATAGCGCAACCCTATCTTAACATCAAGGGAGGAGCGGAACGGGTGGTATTAGAGATAGCAAAGCATTACGATGCCAAAATATATACGCTAGAGTATGACAAGAAGAATACCTTTGAAGGCTTCTCAGAGCTCGACATAAACATAATCGGGAAGGACATTCCATTGTCTGGAATGTTGCCCTACAAAGCCTCGCAAGGCCTAAGGTTTGGATATAATTTCTATAACCTGGAGTTAAAGGAAGATTATGATGTAATAAATGCACACATCTCTCCCAGCGAATGGATAAGGCACAAAAATAAGGGCGTATTGTGGTATTGCCACACTCCTCCCAGGGAGGTTTATGATCTTTACGCAGAAAGGATGAAATATAGGACATACAAGGAAAAGTTCATATATGCGACAATGGCAAAAGCCTACAAGATGGTCTCGCATAAGGTAGTCGGCAAGATAGAGTGTATAGCCACAAACAGCGAGACCACAAAGGAAAGAATCGCCAGATACTTCGAAAGGGAAGCAGATGTAGCAAACCCAGGAATAGATTACAATGCATTTGAGAACAAAGCCTATGAAAAATTCTTTTTTTATCCCTCGCGCATAACTCCGAACAAAAGACAGGATTATGTAATCAATGCTTTCAAGAAGTTCGTCTCAAAGACTGGCAGAAAAGATTACCGCCTGGTCCTTGCTGGTGCACTATCAAAGAATCCAGAGCATATCGCATACCTTACCAAAATAAAAAAACTTTCCAACGGTCTAAATGTTAAGATAATCACGAACATCTCGGACAAGGAGCTCAAAGGCCTATATTCAAGGGCATATGCGGTGTTGTTTGCCGCAATAAATGAAGATTATGGTTACATCCCTCTAGAAGCTATGGCAAGCCGCAAGCCAGTGATCTCCGTCAACGAAGGCGGACCAAAAGAGACGGTTCTCGACGGCAAAACTGGCTTTCTAGTAAACTCTGATAAGGAGATGGGAGATAAGATGGCAATGCTTGTGGATCATCCATCTACTGCAGAGCAGATGGGCAAAGAAGGGCAGAAACGCGTATCATTGCTTTACTCTTGGAAAGCATTCTTCAAAAAATTCGATTCCTTGTTAGAGGATACAAAGAAAAGATCAGATCTCTAATCAAGAACATATTTTGAGATTATCTTAGCAGCACGCTCAAGCACTGCCTTTATATCCTTCTCTGTATTAAGCCCTGTGCAGATGAGCTTGCCGTTCTTGAATAATATTATGGCAGCTTTTGTATCTTTCATCCTGAATATCGCTCCAGGAAACTGCTCTGGCTCATAATCCACCTCCTTAACACCCTTAGAAAGCGCATAGAGGTCTATGTTTGCATGAAGGTCAGCACTCACCACAATGTTCTGTATCTTTATGATGGGCCTTATATTAATCTCCTTCATCACCGGAGCCGCTTCCTGCTTGCTCATAATATCACTAGACTATAACGATATTTAATAAAGATGAACTACTTTTTAATTCTTTCGCTGGCAGAGGCAAAGCTAATAATCTAAAAACAATATTATTTTTATGCAAAGGCAAACATCCCGCACCAGCGGAGAAGCACTTAAATTGATAAAGGCCCAAGAACGTACTCTCGACAGCATCCAGGAATACATTGCCTCGCAGAAGGGTACATCTCCAGATCCAAAAATTGCCCAAAAACTAAGGCACATAAGAAACAATCTCCTCGTTGGATTTTCTCTCTTATCTAGAAAGGAAGAGGAAGAATACGCGCGCTCAACTTCCGAGGATGCTGTATGGAGAAGGTATGGCGTCTCCTTGACTTCTGGGTATACTTTTATAGGGTTTTTCCCTCCTATAATGTATCTATCTTTTATCGATTTCGGGTTTATATCTCTCATCTGGAATCCATACTGTAGCAAGACCGATTCTGAAACTGCTATCAAAGCAATACTTAAATCTTTGAAAAGAACTACATAATGTTATTATTTTCAACTTTTTGTTGAAAAAAAGCAAAAATTTATATACTTTGATGTACATAATACTTTCGATGGGAGTCACAGAAAAGATCGTAATCAAAACAGTCAACAGACCCGATGGAAAGGACATCGAGGCGCTCTCAGGTTGGTTCTGCAAGGTCTTCGACCTATCAAATGGGAGAAGTGCTATAGAACCTCTAATATTACAGGAGATAGCAAACACAAGCCTCAAGGGTGACGGGACGACAAGCAAGATGCTGAATAAAAAACTCTCAGTCCCAAGAAGCACAGTCATATATCATCTTAACAGATTCATATATTCTGGTCTTGTGATCAGGCGTGGCAGAAAATACTTCTTGCGTTCAAATGATATGGTAAGCACACTTGAAGACCTTCAAGGTGAGATATTGAGAGAGTTCAGCAGGCTGATAGAGTTTGCAGAAAAAATGGATGAGATAATAGAGGGCGGTATTGATGAGTGAGGAGAATAAGGATACCAACAACAAACAGGAGAAACAGAATGATAAAGTTCTTGAGGAACTCAGCGACAGGCATCTTAGGTTGGCAGCAGAATTCGATAACTACAAGAAAAGGACAACGAAAGATGTTGAGAACTCAAGAAAGTCGGGGAAAGCCGAACTCGTATCAAAACTCCTGCCAGTACTTGACGAGTTCGAAATAGCAATATCATCAATAGAGAATACAAACAGCAAAAAAGGAATCGAGCTTATATTTTCGAACTTTGTAACAGCGCTAAGAAACGAGGGTCTCTCAGAGATAAACGCGGAAGGCATTTACGACCCATATAAGCATGAGATAATAATGGTCGCCGAAAGCAAGGAAGCCGAAGGCACCATAATAGAGACAGTACGAAAAGGATACATGTTTAATGGCATTATGTTGAGGCCGGCTTCTGTAATAATATCAAAGCCGAAGAATCCTGAAGAAAAGGAGAGCAAATAGGTGGTAATATGAAAATAATAGGAATAGATTTAGGAACGTCAAACTCAGCTGCAGCGGTACTGGAAGGAGGAAAACCTGTACTGATACCAAGCGCAGAAGGAGCATCTCTTTATGGGAAATCCTTCCCAAGCTATGTTGCATTTACAAAAGACGGCCAGCGCCTGGTCGGAGAGCCGGCAAAGAGGCAAGCAGTAGCAAATTCAGAAGGCACTCTTAGCACATTCAAGAGAAAAATGGGCACAGACTTCAAGTACAAGGTCTTTGGAAAAGAGTACTCACCACAGGAGCTTTCTGCAATGATACTTCAGAAGATAAAGAAGGATGCCGAGGCTTTTCTCGGCGAGGAGGTAAAGAAGGCAGTCATCACAGTGCCTGCATACTTTAATGACAATCAGAGACAGGCGACAAAAGATGCCGGAGAGATAGCTGGCCTGGAAGTCGTAAGGCTTGTGAACGAGCCTACTGCAGCATCCCTTGCATATGGCCTTGACAAGCAGAGCAAGGAGCTCAAGGTCCTTGTCTATGATTTTGGGGGAGGAACTCTCGATGTCACGATAATGGAATCTGGAAATGGTGTCTTCGAGGTGAAGGCGACAAGCGGAGATACGCAACTTGGAGGAACAGACATGGACAATGCTATAGTCACATTCCTCCTCTCAGAGCTCAAGAAGCAGACCGGAACAGATGTCTCAAAGGATGGTCAGGCAATGCAAAGGATAAGAGAGGCAGCAGAGAAGGCAAAGATCGAGCTATCAACAACACTTACAACAGAGGTGAATCTGCCATTCATAACAATGGCAAACAATGCGCCGGTGCACTTCACCTATTCCTTTACCAGAGCAAAACTCGAAGAGATAGTGGTGCCGATAGTCGAAAAGACAACAAAACCAGTGATGCAGGCCATGAAGGATTCAAAACTCGAGCCAAAAGACATTGACAAGGTAATACTCGTTGGAGGTCCAACAAGGATGCCAATCGTACAGAGGTATGTCGAGCAGCTTCTTGGCAAAAAGATTGAGCGAGGCGTGGATCCAATGGAAGCCGTAGCTTTTGGGGCAGCGATACAGGCAGGAGTACTCACCGGCGAGGTCAAAGACATCGTGCTTCTTGATGTAACTCCTCTTTCCCTTGGCTTGGAGACTCTTGGCGGAGTCATGACAAAGCTCATAGAGAAGAATACAACAATACCTGTAAAGAAGACACAGCCATTCACCACTGCTGAGGATAATCAGCCTGCCGTAGATATACACATAATACAAGGCGAGAGACCTCTTGCAAAGGACAACATCGAGCTTGGAAAATTCTCATTAACAGGATTGCCTCCTGCAAGAAGGGGCGTTCCACAGATAGAAGTGACATTCGACATAGATGCGAACGGAATCCTTCACGTGAGCGCCAAGGACAAGGCGACGGGAAAGGAGCAGCACATGCAGGTGATAGCTCCAAACAAGATGAATAGGGATGAGATCGAGAAGAAGATACGGGAAGCAGAGGACTTTGCAGAATCTGATAAGAAAACACTCGAGCTGATAGAGGCCAAGAACAACGCAGAATCCCTTGTCTACCAGGCAGAGAGAACAATCTCTGACTACAAAGACAAGATACCACAAGAGCAGCAGGAGAAGGCAGAGGAATCCAGGAAGGCGCTTGAAGAATCCCTAAAGACCGAAGATCTTGATACAATAAAGAGCAAAACTGAGGATCTTGTAAAGCTTCTTCAAGAGATAAGCCAGGGCATGTATCAGCAAGGTCAGGGAGAGAGTGCTTCTGGAGCAGGCCCTGAAGATGCCACTGGTCCTGATGGAACCAAACAAAGTCCTGATGACGGGACCGTCGATGCAGACTTCAAGGTAGAGAAGTGATAACTTAATGGAAGATTATTACAGCCTTCTCGGAGTCCAGAAAAACGCCACAAAAGAAGAGATAAAAAAAGCATACAGGGATCTAGCTCTAAAGTATCATCCGGACAGAAACAAGGATGCAGGCGCAGAAGAAAAGTTCAAGAAGATAAACGAAGCGTACGCGGTGCTTAGTGACGAGACAAAACGCAGGCAATACGATGCATATGGCCCCGAACAGTTTGGAAGACAGTACTCTGAACAAGATATATTCCGCAACTTCAATTTCGGAGACCTCTTCAAGGAAATGGGGGCAAACATCAACATGGGCGATAGCGATTTCGACATCTTCGGAAACCTCTTCGGTCAGGGACAACGCGGAAGGGATGTTGGGCAGAGCATACTCTTCAGGATGGACCTTACCTTGGAAGAGATCTCTGATGGAGCTCAGAAGGAGATCACCCTCAGACACAGAAAGAAATGCGCGCATTGTGGCGGAAGCGGCGGAGAGCCGGGCTCAAAGCAGAGCAAATGTCCCAAATGTGAAGGTGCAGGAAGAGTGACTGTAATAACCTCCTCGTTCCTGGGAAGAATACAATCCGTCACTACATGCGACATCTGCGCGGGTTCTGGCAAAGTTTATGAGCGGCGTTGCAGAACGTGCAACGGCAAAGGCGGCGTAATAGGGAACGACAAGATAAACATTACAATACCTGCTGGAGTGAAGGAGGGTATGAGATTAAAGCTTGACAGGATGGGGGACTTTGGCAAGGATGCATCTGGAGACCTCTTCATAGAGGTACATCTCTTAAAGCACAAGATCTTCGAAAGGGTCAATGACAATGACATATTCGCTGAGGTAAGCGTGCCCTTCTATAAATTAATACTGGGTGGAAAGGCGCTCGTGCCTACCCTGAAAGGCGAGAAAGAGATATCAATAGATCAAGGAACAGAACCAGGCAAGAAGATCACCATAAAAGGCGAAGGCATAAAGAAATTCGGTTCAGCCTCCCGCGGAGATGAGATACTTCGCATAAACGCATCCCTTCCTAAAAACCTCACTCCTGAAGAGAGAGAAGCCATAGAACATTTCAGGGATGCCAGCGAAAGCGGGAAAGAGGACTCAAAAAAACGCTTCGGCTTCTTCTAATTCTCTTGACCGATGTTATTTTAAATTTAAATAACATCTTACTACTGTGTATTCCATGCCTGATTTTAGCGTAACTCCATACGATGTGGAAGGCCAGATTGATTATGATGCTATTGTACAACGCTTCGGCATAAAGCCATTGGATGACGAACTGGAGCAGAGAATCAAGAAAATAGCTGGAGAGAGCCACTTTATGATAAGGCGTAGAATATACTTCGCACAAAGAGACATGAACTGGCTTCTTGACCAGTACGAGAAAGGGAATAAGTTTTATCTTTACACAGGGATAGCTCCTTCTGGAAGGATGACCATGGCGCATCTGATTCCATTCTTATTAACTAAATGGTTGCAGGATAAGTTCGATGCCGAGGTATACATCTACATACCAGACGAAGAAAAGTTTCTTGCAAAGAGGGATCCTACCCTGACTCTTGACAAGGTGCACTCTTTGGCATATGAGGACGCACTTGACATAGTCTCGCTTGGATATAACCCAAAGAAGACTAAGATATTTCTCTCTACAGAATACGCAAAAACTCTTTATAAGCAGGCAGTTCGTGTTGCAAAACACATAACATTTTCGATGGTAAAGGATGCATTCGGATTTACCAACGAGACAAATGTGGGCACTCTCTTTTACACAAGCCTACAATCCGTTCCGGCATTTTTGAGATCTGTTGAGGAAAATAAGAATGTGCCATGTTTGATACCCCTCGGAGTGGACCAGGATGTGCATTTCAGGATAGCGAGGGATGTAATGGTAAAGCTGGGATATTATAAGCCATCGATAATCCATGCCAAGTTTCTACCTGGTCTGGACGGCCGCCCAAAGATGTCCTCTAGTGATCCGAACAACACCATCTACCTTAACGACTCTCCCGAAATAGTCAAAAATAAGATCAATAAAGCGATAACCGGCCAGCAATCTACGGCAGAGCTGCAAAAAAAACTCGGAGGGAATCCGGACAGATGTGCAGTATGCCAGTACTACAGGTATATTTTTGAACCCGACGACGAGAAACTCGCCAAGATCTTCGAAGGTGAAAGAAAAGGTACACTTCTCGCCGGTGAGCACAAGAGGGATCTTGCCGAGAGGATAAACGCTTTCCTTAAAGAACACAATAAGAGGAAGGAAGAGCTACGCCAACATCTTGACGATTTCATGGTGAGGGACTGAGATCAAGTCTTCTGAAGAACAACAAAAAGATGCATCTTGTCGTATGGCATTATATCTATTGATTCCAGCAAGCTGAATCTCTTAGATACCTTATCTAAAAATTCTTTGTACACCTCACTTGGCCTCCGTGAGACATCTATGCTCTGCGATTTTATTGCAACGTAAGCATACCCTCCTTTCTTTATCAGTTTGCAATTCTCGAGGAGGATCTCTGCCTGGTCTCTTGCAGCTATGTCTTGATATATAACATCAGCACTGCCAACATCTTCTCCATATTCCTCTACATTCCTAGCATCATTGAATATCGGGAGCATATTGCTCCTCCTCTCGCAGACCCTGAGCAGATCTCTAACATTGCGCTCAGAGATCTCTACACAATAGAGGATACCTTTTTCACCTATTATATCACTAACATGGCTGCATGTCGTTCCTGTAGCTGCACCCAGATAAAGCACCCCAGATCCGCGTTTTATCTCCATCCTTTTCATACCTTTGGATATCGCAGCTCCGAGCTTGCTCCTATACGGGTTCCACAGCCTGTACTCCACACCATCCTTCTCTATGATCTCCTCGCCATAAACATTTCTGCCTATGTCAAGATTCATGGTTGCAAGCTTTCCGTCAACTAGGAATACTCCATCAAAAATCTTCTTTATCTGGTGCATTCAATACACGAATAAGATTTAGAAAAACATATTTATATTTGAGTTGTAATGTATTCTTGCTTCTGCTTCCTGGTTGGTGTAATAAATGCAAGGTGGGCGATCAAACAAATTCATAATAGAAATGTATAACACTTGCAAGGCTTCTGATGGGATAAGTGATTTATTTTCGAGAGTCTCAGATAAGCTTAAGGAATCCTTTTCCATAGACAAGGTAATAATAAAAAATCTAAATCAGAAGAAAGAAAGCCTCTCTGCAGGGGAAGAGTATGCGATCAACACCAAGCAGCTCTATATAGACAATAGGCTAAGCGGATACTCCGCATTTCCTGATCTGATAAACTATTACAATAATGGTTTTCGGAGCTCTGCAATAATACCTGTAATCAACGAGAATAAACCGATAGGCACAATAACGCTGCTTTCACAGAAGGAAGAAGCATTTGGAAAAGAGGATGTCGCAGAGTTAAACATATCCTCAAACATATTAAACAATGAGTGTGGGGTGCAGCTAGACCGCGAGAAGAGCCAGAAGATGGAAAGATTTTTTCAAGCTTCTTTCGAAACTGTCGTGCCACAGGCGATAGTCACCCAAAAGGGAAAGGTAGTGATGGCAAATACTGCCATGCTTGATCTTCTCGGCAAGCCCAATGAAGTACAGCCGCTCCAGATATCACAGTTCTTTAAGATAGACCTCAGTAAGGCCAACAGCCCTCCATGGGAAGAGGAACACGTTGAAATCTACAGAGAACCGGTCAGGAAATTCATGGTCTCTTCAAAGGGCCTTGGAGAAGGCCTGCTCCATCTAACTTTTAATGAGACAACATCTCTGAATCTCCTCGAGGAACGATCGAGAGCTCTCGATTACAGCACAACAGAGGCATTTATCACCATGGACGATGATATGAGGATAAACTGGGCAAGCGAAAACATCTCAAGGATACTCCGTGTCGACAAAGATTACTTGGTTGGCAGAAAGCTCACCGATTTTATGAGTTCTGCCTCATCACAGCAGATTGGCAAAACCGAGATAATATCAGAAGAGGTGCAATTAAATTTTGACAACAACCAGAAGCAGGAGGTCATGGCAACCATCCTAAAAGGCAAAAACGGATTCTCATCCATACTATCAATAAACTTCGAGAGGTACCTCTCAGCAGTCAAGAAGGCTTTGAATGATGTAGTTCAGATATCAAGCGACGCAGTGATAGAGGTAGATCAATCTGGAAGCATAATAAGGATAAACAAAAGTGCCGAAAAGCTCCTAAGGTACAGAAGCGACGAACTTGACGGCATGCAGATATCCTCCTTGTATGCAGATACCGATAGCCAGAACCGATTCAGTTCCTCAATCTCAATAGCAAAGAAGAATGATGTTGTTACTGATATATATGTGAATATTCTGCCGAAGGGCATAGGAGAGAGAATGCCATTCCAGCAAAGCATAATGGCCATAAAGAACATGAACAATACGATCGATGGATACTTTATTGTGGGCAAGGAGCTCTCGACAAAGATGGAAAAGGAGCGCCTCAATGAGGCCTTTGACAAGGCGACAAAGCAGATGAAGGAGATAAAGAGTGAGAGCGACTTAAAGACACAATTTATCTACAATGTGTCCCATGACTTTAAGACTCCGATAACGAACATCAAGGGATTCTCAACTCTTTTATACAAAGAGGAATTCGGAGTTCTGACAGACGAGCAAAAAAGCTATGTTAAGATAATAATGGATGAGCTTGACAGGCTAATGCTCCTCATAGAACAGATACTTGACGTTGCAAAACTCTCATCAGGAAGAATAAAGCTGGACATGCAGCAGGTCGATATGGGGGAATTGATGGAAAATGCGAGCATAAAGGCTCTAGCAGAATCAGCAGCCAACAAGGGGATAACACTGAAGCACAATGTCGACTACAACGTGCCGCAAATCCCTGCAGATCCAAATAGGTTGATACAGGCATTCGTCAACCTGATAGGGAACGCAATCAAGTTCACCGAAGCCGGAGGCACGATATCTGTCTCGGTCTTCAAGAAAGGAAAGAACATACGTGTCGAGGTTACTGATACTGGGATGGGTATAGATAAGGAGGAGAAAGCAAAGCTCTTCAAGAAATTTTATCAGCTTCCAAGAAAGGGCCTTACGACACACGAGGGCGCAGGAACAGGGCTCGGATTATCCATAACAAAGGAGATAGTAAATCTTCATGGCGGCCAGATAGGGGTGAAATCAGAGGTTGGAAAGGGAAGCACCTTCTGGTTTACCATACCAACATCTGTCAGAATAAAGAAGAAGGCAGCATGAGCATTAAAATCTATCGTGTTTTCTCATGAGATTGTATTGTTAATTACAACAATGCCTCCATCGGCCCTTATTCCCAAGCTTCTCTGAAGAACCAGTATCGTGAGTCTTGTCTCGTTTGCAGATCCCCGTATCCTCCTGATCTGAAGGTCAGCTATGTTTGATCCTGTCGTGCTTATATTAACCAGCGAGTTATTGAGCATTGTGAATTCTTGTGTCTCGCCTGCAAGTATTGGCACTGGACTCAGGTAAAATACATCTGCAGATTTTGAAGAATTCTTTAGATATAACACAAAAGGAGTGCTTGTTGTCGGAAGTCTGAATACTAAGCTCCCACCTGCAGATAATGATGTAGTATAATTATAAGAGATCAGCCGTATCTGTGGTACTGATACGGAGAGCCATGCCAAAAGTATTATTACTACAAACACAATCAGAGCAAGTGCAACATAAACATATGGCCCTCCCTCTCTTCTCAGCTTGAAAGACTTCTTCTTTGCCATGTCTTATCATAATGCAAACAGGTTTATAAACATTTTTAGCAAAAGTGCCAGAATCAAGATAAGTAATATTAGTTTTTCTGTCAAAGAGATATATTGGGCGATCGTATGGTAAGCATAGATGACATAGAAGCAGACATAATCTCACTCATAAATGACAAACAGCAGGTAACATCTGATGAACTTTCTGCATTTGCGGCATCGATAGGGATGAACGATGAGATGCTCAAGAGAGGGCTTGCAGAGTTGGAGAGCGCAAACATAATTGCTTCGAGAAGCAGTGGAGGGATCCTTACATATTATCTACTAAACGATGAACCATCCCTGCGCAGGATAATGATAGTGGAAGATGATAAGAACATAAACAAGCTCATGGCCCTTTCTGTCGGAAAAGGATTTGACATAGTGCAGATGTATGACGGTGGAGAGGCCCTCCAAAAGATACGGAACGAAAAGCCGGACCTTGTTATATTAGACCTCATGCTTCCAGGAGCCGATGGCTTGGAGATATGCCAGAGGATAAAGAAGGATCCCGGTCTTAGTGATACTGTTGTAATAATAATCAGCGCTATGGATGCAACATCAAACCGCTTTAAAGGGATAAAATATGGTGCGGATTATTATGTGAAGAAACCATTCGACCCAGGAGAGCTGAGGAGTCTCGTGACCATATTCCTTAAAAAGAAAGGCAAGAAATTTGATCCATTGATAGATCTACCAAACGAAGACAAGATCTCTGCTGCGCTGGAGAAGGCGGTGGAGAGCACTAATAGCAGCTATGAGATAAGCAGAATAAGGCTTGAAGGCCTCGCAAGCTTTGCTAGGCGCTTTGGAAACAGCTCAGCAATAACCATACTCAGACTTGTCTCACAAATATTGCAGGATAAGGCCCGCGAGGTAGGAAACAATGTCTTTGTGGGGTTCCTAAACAGCGATGATTTTATAATAGCTGGTGACAACAAGAATGTGCTAGAGGTCAGGAACAGGATATCTTCTGAGTTTAATGCGGTTCTTCCATTTATATACCAGAGTGAAGGATACAAGCCCATAGAGAAAGGCATAGAAGATATGTATGGGGCAGAGAAGCCTCCCCTCAGCCTCGTGTATAAGCTAATAAAGAAGGACTCTCTTATCGAGAGAAGGGCTGAGATATTAAAGAAAAAGCCACAGGAAGACCAGAACATCGGTGCATACACTTACGATGAGCTAAGGCATATGCTAGAGAGCGACGACTTAGACATAACAATAACAAGAGACCCAAACGGGGTGAGACTCTCCGTGGGCAAAGGTGGAAAGCACTCTTGATTATCTTCTTTTAACCTTCTTTTTGGAACCAATCTTCTTTGCCTTTGGCCTGCCATCAACAACAGCAGCACCCCTAAGCGAGAGAATATCCTCTATATGCGAATCATCTACAGGCCTATCTGTCGATGCAAGCGCAGCTTCGCTTTGTATAGCTCCGATCTCAAGCTGTTCCTCAACTCTCAGCCCCCTTTCCAGAGCTTCTTTCTTCTTAAGGATTGCTTTCTTACCATTCACAGAGACCACAATCACACCCCTCCTTAGTATCTATATAAATATAAATAACTATACTCCCTAATATTATATCTCTATATTCTTTCAGAAATTTTTGATCTGACTGCTTCAGAGATCTATGGTGTGTTCAATTGATCAAATTTTATGAAAAACCCTTCTCAAAGGAAGAAAGCCTCTCAAGCCTCTCACCAGAAGTTAGATCTTGGTTTGAAGAGACACACGAAGGGCTCACTCCCCCACAATACTACTCATTCAAGCTAATAAGCGAAGGAAATAATATATTGATAACAGCACCGACTGGCAGCGGAAAGACCCTCTCTGCATTCATGTCTATAATAAGCAGCCTGATGCGCAAGGAACGTGAAGGCTCTCTTGAAGATAAAGTTTACTGTATTTATATATCGCCACTCAGAGCTCTTAACAACGATGTTTACAAGAACCTTTCCAAGCCCCTGGAGGAGCTCTACGCTTCTCTAGATGGAGAAAAGAAAAAGATATCCATAGGTGTGAGGACAGGCGATACTACCCAGAGCGAGAGGCAAAAACAATTAAGGAAACCCCCAAACATTCTTGTAACAACTCCAGAGAGCCTGGCAATACTGATCAACTCTCCAAGGTTCCTTGAAAATCTGCGCGCCCTTGAATATGTAGTTGTAGATGAGATACATGAACTTGCAAACAATAAGAGAGGAGTACATCTCTCCCTGTCTCTTGAAAGGCTGACAGATCTGATAGGTAAAGATTTCATAAGGGTGGGTCTTGGTGCCACTCTTCACCCAATAGATGAAGCCGCAAAGTTCCTGGCTGGGTACAAGAGCGCAACCGAGGAGAGAGATTGCTATATAGTTGATGCAACATGGGAAAAGAAAACAGACCTTCTTACAATTAGCCCTGTAAAAGACATAATCAACGCAAGCGATGAGAAGATTGAGAACAAGGTCTATTCAAAGATAAACAGCATTATAAAAAAGAACAAGACAACACTCATATTCACAAACACCAGAAGCGGCACAGAACGGGTAATATTCAACTTGATGAGAAGATTCAAATATAGTGAAGATTCCATAGCAGCCCATCATGGATCTCTCTCAAGGGAAGCGAGGCTCGGAGTGGAAGATATGCTCAAGAAAGGCAAGCTTAAGTGTGCAGTATCCTCTACCAGCCTCGAACTTGGAGTTGACATAGGCGATATAGACAATGTGATCCAGCTCGGCTCGCCCAAGAGCGTGACCAGGGCTATACAGCGAGTTGGAAGAAGTGGCCACAGCTTCAATGATGTAGCAGTAGGGGAGATAATAGTGATGAATAGGGATGATCTTGTAGAGTGCTCTATAATATTTGATTCTGTAAAAAAGCGAAAGCTCGATTCCTTTTTTGTGCCGAAGAACGCTCTGGACATACTATGCCAGCATGTGGTTGGCATGTCATTAAACAAGAAATGGACAGTTTCTGATGCAATAGCTGTGATACGGAAGGCATATCCATACCACGAACTAAGTGATTCGGATTTCTTGGCAGTCCTAGAATATCTCTCTGGCATGTATGTTGGGCTTGAGAGCAGGAGAGTATATGGCAAGATATGGTATGATGAGAAGGAAAAGACCTTTGGCAGAAGAGGAAAGTTCACAAAGATAATATACTATCTGAATCTTGGGAGCATACCTGACGCGTCTGCAGTTGATGTTTATACGACAAAAGGAAGGGAATGGCTTGGCAGCATTGAAGAGGAGTTCCTATCCCGATTGAAGCCCGATGACATATTCGTGCTTGGCGGGAAGCTTTACAAGTTCGAGTACGCTAGAGCCATGACCTGTTTTGTGAGCAAGGCAGAAAGCAAATCGCCAACAATACCTCCATGGTTCTCAGAGCAATTGCCATTGACATATGATCTCGCAATTTCCATAGGGAAATTCAGGGGAGAGTTCGCAAAAGCAGCAGAGCGCGATATAAACAAAGACAAGAGATTCATATCCTTGCTATCAACAGGAAAGACAAAGCCAGGAAAGGAGTCGAGCAAGATACTAGATGCGATGCCAATAGATGATAATGCAAAAAGCTCCATCTTCTCATACTTCGCAGAGCAGCTAATCTATGCCAAATATATACCAAACGACAAATTCATTCTTATAGAGAAAACAAGAGACAGGGAGAGGAAACATCATCTGACAGTATTCCATAGCCTGTATGGGCGAAGGATAAACGATGCCTTATCCAGGACATTTGCCATAATGGCAAGCGAGTATCTTGGAATAGAGGTCAGCATGATAATAAATGATAATGGTTTTGTGCTTATAACAGAGAAAGAGATCAATTCCAAGGATCTCAGCGAGATGATCGGAGACCTTGGAAATATCGACATGGAATCTTTGCTCAAGGATAACATTAGAAGAACAGAGCTCATGAAACGGAAGTTTAGGCACTGTGCAGCCAGAAGCTTTATGATCCTGCGAAACTATAAGGGAAGAAAGATCAGCATAAGCAGACAGCAGATAAGTTCGCAATCGCTCCTAAGGGCATCTGAAGAGATAGGTCCGAACTTCCCCGTGATAAAGGAGACTTATAGGGAGATATTGGAGGATACTATGGATCTTCCAAGAGCAAAGGAGATTGCGAGATCGCTCTTCTCTGGTGAGATCTCGCATAAGATAATAAATACTGGGGTTCCTTCGCCCTTCTCACATATACTTGTATCATTTGGAGAGGCAGACGTGGTAATGATGAAAGACAGAAGGAAGCACCTGAGAGATCTTCACAAAAAGGTAATAATCAGCATAAAGAAGGGTGCAAGATGAATATCAATAAAGACATAGAAGCAATAGAGGGCATTCCAATATTATTCATAAGACCATTGTCTGCACTTGTCTGTTCTGATCTGCACCTTGGATATGAGGGAGTAGCTGCAGAGAGAGGGATAATGCTTCCAAAGATAAACTTCAGGAAGATTAGGGAGCAGATAAAGCTAGCGCAGGATCATGCCCATGCGTCTTCCATAATAATAAATGGTGACATTAAAAACGAGTTCTCAAAGGTGCACACAGAAGAATTCAACGAGTTTAACGATCTGGTAAGATATCTGAAGGAGGATCTTGGCATCAAGAACATAACACTAATCAAAGGCAATCACGACAACTTCATAGACAGGCTCGAAAGGCCCCTCGGTGTGAGAGTCGAAAGGCAGCAAGTGCTTATGGACAACTTTCTTTTCTTTCATGGTGAGGAGCCTCCAGATCTCAATGAAGAGAACGTTCTGATAATGGGGCATCTACATCCGTGTGTATCTATATACAGCAGCCTCGGAATAAAAGAGAAGCTTCGCTGCTTTCTGGTCGGCAAGACAAGGAAGAACAAGGAGCTGATAATTCTCCCTGCCATGAGCTATTATTCAGAAGGCCTTGAGGTTAATTCAGTATCTAAATCGAAGCTATCCACAGTACTCGACTCGATAGCGGAGATAAACTGTCTTCGAGCATTGTGCATCTGCGAAGAAGAGACCTTAGACTTTGGAACGATACAGGATCTCAAATTATTAAACAATAAGATTCTCTAATATTTTGTGATAATCTGAGCTAATAATGCTTAATGCCAGTGAGAGAGGCCTGGAGAAAGCCTGCTACTGTTTCTTGGCCGGCTTTCCAGTGATGTTGATATAATATGTCTACAGGAAGTTCCAAGCTCTGACGACATCTCGGAATGAAGTAAAGAATGGATCAACGCAAATAAGGCGACTGATGATCGCGCTGTCCATAAAGATCAGAAAATGCATGATTTATACAAGGAGCATGCAGAACTCTATCCATGTTCATTGCCCCCATCTCCCAACCATACTCGATTGCAGGAGAATTCTTGCAACCTTTGTAAACAAACAGCTTGAAGTGAGGCAGAGCAGCTCGACACTCTTCCGTCCTTCTCTTCGAACCGATTACAGAAAGAGATAAAAAATCACAATATCGATTATTAAACATGGGGCTTGAAGACCTACAGAGCATAAAGAGGACATATTCAGAAAACATTACTGCAATCACAACTCTTACCGCAAAGATTATAACAGATGAGATAGAGGAGATGCTTTCCGAAAGCAGCCTTTTCACAAAGCTTCTGCTCAAGATTGGAGGAAAACGTGCCGAAGAAGCCGCTGCTCCATACATATCGGCAATAATAATGCTCGCTTTCGAGACGAAACCGATAACAAATGATGTCCTAAAGCTAGTAATCAATGCTGCTGGGATTGTCCCAAATACCAGACTCCTAGATTTTGCAGCTTCGATCAAGATTGCAGAACTTCTTCCTTATGTGCCTACTGCATACCTCCTAAAAGTGAATGGATTGGAGGTTACTGAGGAAAGAATGGTCAATATTCTGAATTCAATAGGTGTGCATGCAAACAAAGAGAGCGCATCAAAGGTCCTAATAAGCTACAGGGAGAAGGAATCCCAATCCGCGATGGCAACTCCTGGAAGACCAAACGCACTCCAAGAAAAGATCGAGCACTCAATAAATGATGTTGCAAAGATGATATCCAGGCTGACAAACATGGAACTGGAGAGAACATTCGAGCGGAAGGATGCAATGGCGTATATAAAAGACATCATGCCTTATCTGACAGCAACAGCAGAGCTCGCGCTCCTCGGAAAAGATCTCGGGCAAATAAACATGGATGCTTTCATGGCAAACATCCGCTCAATAATTAGTGCAATGGGAATTAAACCTGAAGAGAAGATGATCAAGTTCGTATCCAATCTTAATTATGGAAACGCACTAATGTATGTGCCGCCACTATTCTTCCTCCTTTCAATAAACATCCAGCCAACCCTAGAGAAAATAGGAGATATAGCTGCTGCAATAAATATACCAAGGGACGATGCGCAGGCAGGTTATGTGCTAACAATATACAATGACATAAAAACGACCTTCTGATCCCTCTCACACGCCATGGAACCAGAAGCCTTTCTCTCCCTTCTTCTTTGAACCGAAGATCTTTTCTACGAATGTCAATTCTTTCTTCTCTGAGAAGTTGATTGGAAGATCACTTACAAGCTCTGTATGGGATCTCGCATAATCATCCTGCCATTCCATAAACTTTCTCCTCTTTTCGTTGTCACCTTCCACTCTCCTAGTTTCCCATCTTTCTTTCATGGCCTTCCACTCCTCTGGAGAATATGAATAAGGTGGACGCTCCCTTATGGATGGTGGATTGAATTGGTAACTGAATATCTCCTTATAGTAATCGCAATCTCTCTCCTGAAGGCTCTTTGGGTCTATCCTGATGCCTTCTCCAGCAAGAAAGTCTGCAATTCCCTGAAGGCTAATCTTTTCCTTTCCATTGTCTGCTCCAGACGGATTGTATGTTATTGTTATTCTTCTCCAGACAAACTCTATCTTTGCCCTTAAGATGGCTTCTTGAAGAAGGAGCCTATACTGCACTCTTGCACAATGTTCTATGTCTATGAGATCATCTTTGCTAAGATTTGTAAAGACCACTTCCTTGACTGTTTTGTATGGTACTCTATAAATCTTACCATCTTCTGCTTTAACAAAGTCCTTTGTGTAGTCATAAGCGCTCTGCTGTTGCAGATCTTTTATATACGCATTCTCCACAGGGGTGTTGTCTCTTCGATCCATAACCGCACCTGTCTAATAAAATTCAGCATCCGCAAGAACCGCCGCATCCACAGGAAGATTCAGTCTCGCTCTTACCGCATCCGCAAGAACCCGAATTCCCGCATCCGCACGATGATCCTTCATGCTCATGTGAATCCTTTGTGCTGATTGTCGTGCTTCCTGATGACATCATCTTTATCGGCATCCTTACATCATCAGCAACAGCCTTTCTTGGAATTCTTGCTTCTTCCCTGTTTATTGGAAGATGGAAATAGTCGACGCTTTCCTTGTAAACCTTTTTGTAAGCATCGCTGTTCTCAAGCGCTTTCACATCTCTATGGTATTTATCTTTGGAGTAGCCCCATTCCGGATGCATCGATTGCCATTCCTTCGAAGGTATGCTGTACTGCCGTTGTATCTTGTCTCTGTAAACCTCTGGGAAGACGTTGAATGTACAGAATGGAAGAACTCTGCCATCAGGCATTGCATAATGGATATCGCACTTCTCCACTCTCTTTATATCATAGGTGTATTCATCCTGGAAGTGCATCATTCCCAGGAAGAGCGTCTTCAGCTGGAAGGATCCTATAGTTGAGAAGTCATGTTTCAATATCAGGGACATGAGAAGCTTCGAGAAGCTTATCGATTTCGGCTGCTTTTCCTTGTCTATATACTTTCTTATCCCGGAAAGCGTCTTCAATGCTATGACTTTTCTCTCTATTTTTGATTTTCCCTCCATCTCGTAAACTGCATTCTGAAGGTGGTCGAGCAGACCAGGAGCATCTACAAACTTTGTAAGTGGAACTATCTTATTGTTTTTATCCATGAATAGGTAGTTTCCAGCTCCGCATGCAAAGTGTATTGAAAGATCGTATTTGTATTCTCCTGTCAAAGCCTCTATAAACTTGTTTATACCTCCTACATATGGTACAGAGAACCAGTCTTCCTTGGCTATCACTCCATCTGTCTGTTCCTCTATCTGTTTTATAGCCCCGGGTATTGTTATTCTCTGTTTCTCCCTAAGCCTCGAAGGCATCCTGCCAACCAGGGATACTGGCTGGAAATTTACTGCCTTTATAACATCCATATTATTGAGAGCGAAGTTTATTATGTCTCCGAGCTCATGGTCATTAACTGTTCTGATTACTGTTGGGACTAAAACTACTCCCAAACCTGCCTTCCTGCAAGCTTCAAGCGTTGCAGGCACTTCCCAATGGTTCTTTGGGTTCGCCCTCTTGCTCACTCCATCAAAGCTCATGTAAAGGCAACTAGTTCCAGCATGCCTTAGCTTTACTGCAAGACTTGGATCAAGCCCTATATTTATTCCAGTAGTATTGAGTTGTATCTGGTCGAATCCAGCCTTCTTTGCATCTTGGACTATCTCTACAATATCTTCTTTCATCGTAGGCTCTCCTCCGGTTATCTGGAGTGCGTTTGCAGGTATTGGCTTTTGCGTTCTTAAAACATTGAATATATTATTGAGCTCGTCTCTTGTGGGTTCGTATATCTGCTCTCCCTCCTTTGCATAAAAGAAGCAGTACCAGCAGCTTAAGTGGCATCTGTTTGTAACAACTACATTAGCAAGCCCCGTGTGTGACTTGTGCCTTTCACATATCCCACAATCGAATGGGCAGTTTTCTCCCTTGTTAACATAATTTGGGTTGTCAAAGCCTCTTCCATAATAATTGTAATTCTTCATCTTTATGTACATGTCATAATCTTCCCAGTATTTCTCAACAGTCCATCCGTGCTCTGGGCAAAACTTTCTGATCATAACGTTCTCGTTGTCTTTGTATATGGTGCCATCGATTATCAGCTTGCACTCTGGACACACAGTCTTCGTTCTCTCAAGAACAGGCATTGATTCTGTCTCCTGCATTGTCCTGTAATAAGGAGCATACAATGGGTCTACAGGCTGCTCAGCAGCTATCTGGAGAGAAGAAACGCCTGCAACTTTCTGATCTGTATTAATTATAGTAGAGTCTGGCCTATTGCCACTGCTTATTCCCATTCATAACACCATGTTATAAAACTAAGTAGAATACCTATTTAAAGATTTGCAATTTTAAAGAGATACAAATACTTCTTCCAAAAAACTGAAAAATAAGCAGTCAAATTCTGTTTGCAATAATAGCTGCAAACCTAAATGTGACATCTTCCACGACTAAAGCCTGCGGACTTCAACAAACCTGGAAGTTTATGGATGTCTTTGTTGAAGATACTCTTATCGGTGGCATCATGACGACTATATTTATTACACCAATTAGAATTTATATGCCTCATGGTGGCGTATATCCCACCCCCAAAAAGTGTGGGTTTTATGCCACAATTGATAATAATTATTATACGAATCACATGAATCTAATATCAATCTAACATATAATCTCTAACAATAATATTACCATGTTTATCATGTAACTATACAGTCCAATATTGGCTTCTGAGATAGACAAGCCTGCTTATGCTCTGCTGATTTGATGCTGCTATTATCAACACCATCAAAGATCAGATCAAGATCACCAAATAAATGAAGATAGTTAAGGGATTCAATCTTGCTGCCAGGAAGATAAACAATATCGCTTGCAAGGTGGGATTTCACATATTTGGTTTACATAATGTAATCAACAACGTTTAAATATCAAAAAATCCAAATACAATCTTATGTCTAATTATAATGAAGTACTTGGGGTTAGTGAGAACGCGACAAATCAGGAGATAAAGAAGGCATTCAGGAAACTTGCTTCTGAATATCATCCAGATAGAAACAAGGATCCAGACGCTGTTAGGAAGTTCAAGGAAGCATGCATGGCGTACGAAGCGCTTGGCGATGAGACTAAGCGCAGGCAGTACGATGAGCAACTGCGCAGCGAAGCTTCCAGATCAGAGATACCAGAAATAAGCGAGGAGGATTCAAGAACGCTTGATTCATACTTATCTAGGGCGAGGATGGCAGTTAGTCGTAGAAATTTTTATGGCGCAAGTGCTCTTCTTGAAGCTGCAACTGCATTTGCAGATGATCTTGTCCAAAAAGGAAGGCTATCTGGAGAAGAGCAAGATCAGATAAAGAGATATGTTGCAAGATCTACTCAGGAATATGCAGACGCCATCTTGACAGAACAAGGCCCAGATTATAAACTCAAAACAGCAACTCTTTTGGAAAGAGCATCAAGACACAATTCAGAGTTAGGGAATTCAAATCTCGCAGGAAGCCAGGAGCGAAAGGCAGAGTCCCTGAGAAGAGAGTATTATACAGATACTTACAAAGCAGCATTAAGCCATCTTGATTTCACGACAGCTGCCAAAGCCCTTGATGAGTATATTAATATTTTAAATATTGGCCCTAGCAAGGATCCTATCCAACTCACGGAACTAAAATCTGACTTTATTTACTTTGCATATGAAGAGGCAATGAAAGTCAACCAATCGCAAATAAGCCCAGATACCTTCGCATATAAGAGCATCAAGAATCAATATGCTACGCTAATATCTAAACTCTCGGAACATGCCGGTAGGCTACGATTAAGTTCATTACATGTGGAACTGAGGGAATTCTCAGACAGTCTGGCGAGGGACTCAGCCGAAGTTCTCAGAAGGCAGAGCATACTCGATATCAGAAGACCCAGCAAGGGCCGAAAGGTAAGGGTCTAGTAAGTATCCTAAGAAACTAGAAGCCATATCCCAAGCTGACCAGAAAAGGCCAAAGAATTGAAAATTGAGATACTGCAACGAGTACCATGTAACGACAGTTATTTATGAGATGAGAATCATGGAGCAGGTGCGCAGTAAGGTGGAACTTAAACCTTTTCCAGGAAAGGTTTCCGTAATCGGTACAGATCCTCTTATAAGGTTGTTGCGTTCTGCAGAGCTGGGCCATTTCGGTTCTGTCTGCATTGACTTCAAATTAGATCCAGATTCAGAAGCTAATGAGAGAACCTTCCAAAGGTATATTAACAGCCCTAAGGTTGCATTCACCTTCTCTGATCAAAAAGGCGGCTGGCGTGAGCTTAACCCTACAGTGAGTATAAGCGATGATGCATATATTGCAGCTACAGCGATAGTCATGGATTGGGCTTCTGTAGGAAGATCTCATTTATACAGGAACACGGTAGTTGGAGGAAAAGCAATTGTGGAAGATGGCACCACGATCTCTTCAGGAGCAATGGTCTTAGGAGATGCTTGTATATCTAACTCTGTTATTGGAGAAGGCTCGCTAGTATCTGCCGGAACAATCAGAAACTCTAAAATTACGAAATCGAGCCTCTCTGGCAGCCCCCTTATTATAATTGATTCATTTTTGAGCAATGTTGTAATAGCATCAATGGGTCTTACTGTGAGCAACCTTACGCTTGAAAGATGCAGGATCAATGGCAAAGGCTACCTTGCAGCGCCGCCAAAGACAAATAGATTTTATCTGAGACAGCCAAGAGTCTATGGAACCGACTTTTCTGGAGATATAGATCTTCTCTTTGCAGACTTCAGCTCAGCAGTGCGGAAGTAAGCAAGATCTTGCGACAGCATACTATAAATAAATATCACATCAAAATTAGTAATAAATTAATTCTTTAACAAGGGTCCGTAACTCAGCTTGGCCAGAGTGGAAGGCTTTTAACCTTTAAGTCGTGGGTTCAAATCCCACCGGGCCCGACTAATTTATTTGATATCCGAATGCAGCTCCTTCTCTGATCTTTTTGTAGATCAAGCCCCCTACAGCACTCCATACAAACCCAAAAATCAACTCAGCGATAAAGAATATTATAAATGGAACAAGGCCATTGAAGAATGCATAATCCACGGCAAGCAAGCCCGGAACAAGGAAACATATAAAATTTATTAGTGCTAATCCAAGCGTGCTGTTAGTCAGGAGGTGCCAGCTATTATTAAGCGCCTTGCTTCTATCTGTGGTTTTCTTTGCGTATAAAATCATTGGAGCAAAAGAGTACCTAAGCATTGCAAGGTGCAGAATGACGAAAGAAGCAAAAATTATCAGCAGCAGCAAATACGAGATATAGCCTGGAATGTATAATGCTACCGCAAATACGTAAAGCAATACCATACCCAATATATAAACAAGGGGCTGCATGCTAGTCGCTGAAAGAACAGCTTCCTTCATTTTATTCCCATTGTCCAACCCCGCAAAATATCTTTTGATATCTGACTGGAATGTACTTGATACAGAGAACAGCAGATAGAATAAGGCTGCTCCCCCAATCCACAACCAGATATTTGTCTTTAAGCTAAACAGATAAAAAAACACGAAAAGAAAGGCAGAAAGCACCAATGTCTGCGGGACTCCAAGCAACATTTTTTTGAGGTCTTTAATTTTGATGACTCTCAGATCCACCAAAGCCGACAGCGAGACAAGGTTATGGCTACTTATGTATATGCCATCATCATTGATCTCATGCTCCTCTCTATGCTCATGCTTCTTCAGCCTCGCCCTCTCCGAACCGCTTATCGGCAACAAATCACTCAGCTACACATTGCTTTTCTCCTTGCTCCCTGTCAAAGGCAGCACGATAGTCGGGGCTCTTCCACCGGAATTCTGCTTTCCTTCATACTTGATAGCCGTGCCGATAGCTGTGATCTCCATCCACTCACCACCTTTCATGTACTCTATCGAGAGCTTAACTCCTATAACTCCATCAGCGCCAATTTTCTCTGCTTCAGCTCTCATTCTTCCCAAAGCCATCTCCCTTGCATTGTACATGAGTTCAGTGAGCTGTGGGATCTCTCCCTTAGTCATTCCCTTCAATCCGCTAGCGAATCCGCCTACCATTCCCATGCTGTATACTGAATTTCCCATTACTACTGAGATTGGCTTGTAACCAACATCTACAAGAAGCCAAAAATCACCTGTCGAGAGATCGCTTGTGAATGCCATTCTATCACCAAAGTAAATTTGCATAAAAGATTATTATGTATTACTCACTCCCAAGCGTTTTTCATAAACGAAGGTTTATTATCTTTCTTCGCAATTAATCAATAGGCATAAAACTGGATTTAGTCCTGCTTTCGGTAAGAAAATGACTGAGGAATCTAGAATAGAAAAGTTAGAAAAGCTTAGAGGGATGGGAATAAATCCTTATCCATATGCATACAGCCAAAAGAATCATGCAAACGAGATCGTAGAAGATTATGCGGCTTTCGAGGGAAAGACTGTTGGGGTCGCAGGAAGGGCCTTAAGGCTCAGAAGAATGGGGAAGTTATACTTCATAGACCTTGTTGATATCACAGGCAAAATACAGGTCATGGCTCTTTCCGGTGTGACAGACGAAAATTCCCTAAATCTTATAGAGATAATGGATGCAGGAGATATAATAGGGGTTAGTGGGGGAGTTACTAAAACCAAGAGAGGAGAGATAAGCATAGAAGCAAAAACCATCTCAATGCTTGCAAAATCTCTAAGGACTCTTCCCGAAAAGTTCCATGGCCTCAGCGACACCGAAACACGATACAGAAAGAGGTATCTCGACTTTATGGTAAACCATGACGCTAGGAAGTTTTTTATCACACGTGCAAAAATCCTGAAATATGTGCGCGACTTTCTGGACGGGCGCGATTATCTGGAATTTGAGACGCCAATACTCCAGCCGACATACGGGGGGGCCAATGCAAAGCCTTTCATAACCCACCATAATGCCCTAGAATCTGACTTTTACCTTAGAGTCGCAGACGAGCTTTACCTGAAGCGTTTAATAATCGGCGGTTTTGAGAAAGTCTACGAAGTATCGAAGGACTTCAGGAATGAGGACATAGACTCTACGCATAATCCTGAATTTACCCAAGTAGAATTATATGAGGCATACAAGGATTACAACTATTACATGGGGCTTGCCGAAGAGCTGATCAACGGACTTGTCGTAAAACTTTTCAGTTCTGAAAAAATACCTTACCTGGAATATGAGATAGATTTCAAGAAGCCGTTCAAGAGGGTAAGATGGGTCGACGAGCTCAAGAAGAAGACAGGCATTGATATCTCTGAATTATCTGATGACGAAGCCCAGGAAATTACACGATCAGAGCATCTTGACATAGCAATGAAGAATGCATATCATGTTGCTGATGCCTTATTTGACAAATACATAAAGCCAGATCTAATCAATCCAACCTTTGTAATTGACTTCCCTTCATACATGTGCCCCCTTGCAAAAGACAAGCGAGACAATGTAAAACTAAGCGAACGCTTTGAGATATTCATAGCCGGAAGGGAAGCAGGCAATTCCTACTCCGAACTTACAGACCCCATAGAACAGAGAAAGAAATTCGAAGCCCAGGACAAAGAGCGAAGAATGGGCGATTCAGAGGTTCCTCCATTTGACGAAGATTTTCTGGAATCGATAGAATATGGCATGCCTCCGACAGCAGGACTCGGTCTATCAATAGACAGATTAACCATGATACTCACAAACAACTCTTCAATAAAAGAAGTTATAGCATTTCCTTCTGTGAAACCAGAACGCAGGAAAGAAAAAGAATAGCAGCTCCTCTCCCGAACATCGAGCTAAAGAATGATATGCTGCAGAATAGGAACTTGACAAATTAAGAATCTTTCCGTTAAATTATATTTGGGGTTTTTCCCTCTTTTTTATCGTCGGAAATCGGTAGTGCAGAGTTTCCCGGAGGCCGATGCGGCGAGCGCATCGGTCGCCTTGCCAGGAGAACTAAAACATGAAAATATCGAAAATAAAGAATAAGATACCAGAGGTTTGCGCTGCAACGCGCGTAATCGTGCAGCACTACGGACATACGAAGAAGTTCGCAAAACATATCGTCGCATTAGTGATAAAACAGATGGATGGATTGACGGATGTAGAACTCGTTGATCTCGTTGGTACGAAAATTGGAAGAATAATCGGTTACGAGAAAAGACCAGATTATTCTATCTTCTCTAAGGTCAGAGAACGCGCAGAACCTGAAATATTCGAAGAACTGAACAACTGGATTCTACAGAACAGACTTAACGGAAGGCAAATACGGCTAATTGCACAGGATAGTACTGATGTGCCTGCTTTTCGCGCAAGGATAAGTATGCGAGAACCGGACATAGGACCCCATCAAAGAGGGAAGAGGAAGATACAGATGGAAGGGCCAACGACATGTTCTTTGGTTACAAATTGCATATGATCTGTGATGCAGAGGCTGAAATCCCTGTAAGTTTCTACGTCGCACCTGGAAACAGGCATGATTCTGTCTTCTTCGCCAGATTATTTGACGATTTAAATCAGAGATTTTGTATTGCACATGGTGCGAAGTATCTTGCAGATTCTGCCTTTGACGCAACCCACATATAGAACTTCATGAGAATGGAGTAAAAGCAGCAATCTCCGCCAACGGAAGAGGGCATAGAAAGTCAGAGGTTCCAAAGGATCCGGAATATAAGAAAAGATGGGCAATTGAGAGGATCTTCTCAAGGTTAAAGGAGACTTTCTGATTTGCAAAGAACAGAGTAATCGGGATGAAAAAAGTAGCGATACACATCCATTCTTGCATTATTGCATATCTGGCCAGTTATCCGATGTGATCAATTATGCATCTTGACGATGGTGGTCTTATGTAAATGTCAACTTCCTAAATGCAGAATATAAAAGCAAGCTTTATATATTATACTATGGAATATATCTATATTTGCTATATTTGATGGCTTGGCAAAGGTTAAAATAACAAGCCGATAAATGTTTAACAGCTGCCAGGGTGGCGGAATCCGGTAACGCGTGCGCCTGGAAATTACTTCCTGCAAGCGCATGGCCTCACGGCCTCCTGGGTTCAAAAGCATTATGCTGAGTATCCCAGCCCTGGCGCTCAATGTGGTTTAATGGCTCAAGAATCAAAACAACAAGGAAAAGTTAAAGGAGGAGAGGAAGGCATAGTTAGAATGGCTGGTAGGGATATCAGCGGAAGATACAACATACCTCATGCATTGATGCAAATAAAGGGCGTAGGTCACAATATGGCAAACGCACTCGCTCTCGGAGCCGAAAAGACACTCAACATAAGCAGAGATACTAAGATAGGGACTCTTTCAGAAGAGCAGCTCTCAAAGCTTGAAGGCATACTGAAAGATCCTTTAAAAGTCAAAGTTCCTTCATATTTATTGAACAGAAGAAAGGAGATGGACTCTGGAACAGATGTGCATCTTTCAGGAACAGATTTGATTGTAAAAGTCAAGCAGGACATAGAAAATGATATTAAAATACAGACTTACAGGGGCTTTAGGCACCAGTACGGTCAAAAGGTCAGAGGTCAGAAGACAAGGTCGACCGGCAGAACCGGAAGCACCGTGGGTGTCGTGAAAAAGAGCCTGCAGCCAGCGAAGAAAGGTGCCGGAGGCAGTCCTGGAAGCAGCAGTGCCTCTGCAAAATAAGATGTGAGTGAATGGGATCCCCAAAAAGAATCAGGAAGAAATATGAAAAGCCAAAGATGATGTGGGATAAGATAAGAATAGATAATGAGCATAAACTCAGGGATTCTTATGGTCTTAGAAATCTCAAGGAACTCTGGAAGGCAGCGAGCGAGCTGAGACGGGTAAGGAGAAACGTGAGAGCTGTACTTTCTGGACGGGCAAGCGAAGAAACCGGAAAAGATATAATCTCAAGGCTTGCGAAATACAATATAATAAGAAATGATGCGAATCTTGATGATATACTAGTCATCAAGACAGAAGCAATATTGGAGAGAAGGTTACAATCTGTGGTTTATAGAAAAGGAATGTCAAAGAGCCTTAAGCAGTCAAGGCAGCTAATAACTCATGGATTCATATCGATAAACGGGAGAAGAGTTAAGTCCCCTGGTTATCTTGTCAGAAGCGACGAGGAGAAGGCAATCACTTATTACAAGCCGATAAACATAAACGCTGGCGACATAGAAGCAGCTCCAAATCCTAACGCTCCTGCAATCCAAGAAGCAGAGGCAGCGAAGGCTGTTGAGAATGTAGGTGCATAAAATGGCAAAGGCAGCAAAGAAAACTAATGTTAAATCTCAGAAAGCGCAGCAGCAGAAGGCTGTTAGCACGAAGAAGGAAGATGTCTCGTACGAGAATGAGGTCAGCGTCGCCCAAGAAAAATACAAAGCTAAAGGGGTAAGATGGGGTGTAGCACACATCTTCTCCTCAAAGAATAACACAATAATCACATTGACAGACCTATCCGGAGCCGAGACTATAGCAACTGGAAGCGGGGGCATGGTCGTTGATGTGGACCACGAAGAAGGCTCTCCTAGAGCTGCGATGCAGGCTGCATTTAAGGTATCTGCAGAAGCAATAGGGAGAGGAGTAACTCATATTAACATAAAGATAAGGGCTCCAGGCGGACATAATTCAAAGACCCCTGGATCCGGGGCACAGGCAGTTGTAAGGGCCCTTGCAAGATCTGGATTTAAAATAGGGAGCATAGAGGACGTCACCCCAATACCTACAGACACGACAAAGCGAGCCGGAGGCAGAAGGGGAAGAAGAGTCTGATTCGAGTTCTCACGCGATCTCTCACTCAGCATAAAAGAGATCAACCTCTGACTACACACTTAGGTTTGCCACATTAAACCTTAAAGTTAGTGTTGTCTCATCGTGTTTGTGATAAAATGAGGGAGAACTACTTTCAAGTTACTCACTCAACTTCTCCATTTTAGGCGGCGTAGTTATATTCTTATTTGTAGGTTTTGCATACGTCACTCTTCTCTCGAATAGATGTACTTTAATGCAAAGAGCCATACCTGGTTCCCTAAACTTCTAAATAATGAGTAGCGCTGCAAGCACTATTACCACAGCAACATCGAAGTTATCATCTATATGGTAAGGGAAGCTCTCAGCAACAGCAGCAATAATTGAAAGAAACAATGCAACCACAGGGCCGACAAAGAGAATCGAGACAGCAAATCCGCTTATAAGATACGCAAGAGTTCCGGCAAGACTCTTGCGCTTATTATATGGGAGCTTTGGCTTGCTGAATGTTACTCCGACAATCGACGCAAGCGAATCGCTTATGAAGAGAAATCCAAATATAACAAGAAGGTACTGCAATCCTATGAATGATATCGCAATCAGAGACCCCAAAGCAAGCCACAAGGCACCATAGCCAAACAGAATCTCTTTCCTCTCGAACAGATATAACCCTTTTGATATCCTGCTCTTCTTGAACCTTATGGCATAGTTCCCTATAGATATGCCAAGCAGTATAACTATGAGGAAGATAAGCGTTGCATGACCGCGGTTGACGTAATAGAATGCCGTTATAAATACAATACCTGATATTATCTGGAATACATCGCGCCGTATCTCTATCTTACCGTCCTTTGCCTGACTCTTTGTTATATTTCTCCTTATTCCAGCAAGGATGCCGAGAAGCATTGCCTGTGCAGCAAACCTGATGTTTATTGCATAATGCACTACATAAAGGATGCCGAGAAGCCCGAAGAGAACGAATGCTATCTCGCTCTTCTTCTCATAATTGAGTGTCATCACTGCAAAGAGAATCACCAGGACAGTCATAACCAACGGGTCCGCATTCTCCCAGATTGCGAGAAGCACGCCTGCTGTAACTGCTATAATCAGACGCAGATACAAATAAACTTTACTTCCAAGCGTAATGCTCTCCTCAAATAATGTATATTATCCATGCCGCAAGTATAAATCCTGCAACTATAACAAAAGGCACAACTCTTTTTCCGACTCTTATTACTTCTCTGCTTGCCTTGATTATTGATTCTTCTGCACCGCTGCCCCAGACTCTAAGATCCTTGAATATAATCTTCTTATGCGCAACCTTTACTTCTCCGAGATCCCCAACCGCTTCATCTACAAGCTGGTCTATTATCGGCAGAATCTTTCCAGGTTGCGTCTGTCTCCCAAGTGCGTTGCTTGCTGGGAGAGCTATAGAATTAACCGAATGAGTGTCCGTTGTGAACAACTCTGCATCAATTCTGAACTTCTTCTTTATATGTTTTATCACTTCATCTCTGAATCCGGGGAGCATATTATTGGAATCGAAGTAAACAATACAAAATCTCTTTTTCCCAAATTCAAAAACAGCAACGCTAGTAAAGCCTTTTCCAATGTCCTTAGAACCTTTAAGGATATCAGACAGCCTCATGCATGATGCACCAAAACGAAGGGGTTCTTTCTTGCCCTTTTGTGAAGATCTCCTAATGGCGCTCTCATACATCTTCACATATTTGCTTCCAGGATATATTCCCCTAAGTTCTTCTCCACTGGCAGATTCAAATCTGGAATTGTGTGCATCTATCAGGATTACCTCTCCATCTTTTCCAGCAATCCTCTCAAACGATATGCCTATATCTCTGTCGATATCCTCAGTAACTAATGGTGCCTTGCTCAAAGCGAGGAACTTAAATCTGCCAACCTGTATATTGATTGCCTTGCAGGGGCCCGCCTTTCCAAATCTTATGGTACCCTTTGCATTCTCCCACTCCGAGGGCTCAATCTTGTCTATCGCCTTCTTTATCTCGAGCCCCATCTCCTTTATCTGATCTGAGCTCGTAGGATTGTCTGAACTGTTTACAGCACCATGCAATACAAATGGGGGAGCTCCATACTCTTCATTAATCACACTGCCAATGTAATGTGTAGCAACACTTCCCCCAATCTCCGAGAACGGCCCATAATGTATGTCTGGTTTGACGAATACTGCCTTGCATTCCTTCTCTGATTTAAATGCTATTATATCTATATCAACATCCCTGCCAGTACCTGTATTTCCAAAGACATTAGTATCTTTGATGAAGCTATAAAGCCACTGCTCAAGCATAGTGCTAAATATGCTTATCCCGCTAACATTCAGCACCTTTCTCGCAGGCCTGTCCAATAAATAAAGAATTAGGTAACTTATGGCAAGGAAGACTATCATGCCTCCATATAGTTTGGCCAGCGCCTGGTCAAGACTTACTCCAAGATTAAGTATGTAAATCTGAAGAGGTATAAAAAAAAGGATATTCAATACTGGGTGGATGGCCGCAGTGACTATGGAGCTTCTCCTCTGTCCTATAGCTACCTTGTTTATCAGGAACCAGTAGCAGTACAGGCCAGCGTTTATCATGATAAGAAGTAGATATGCTATCTTGTAATCCTTGAAAACAAATACGGCTGCTGCATCAAGCATGATGAACAGCGCGTACACGCAGCCAGGCGCCAGCGTCGCAAACAGAGCATGCTTCATCTGTATCCTTCTCTTCATGCTTTTCAGCAGTATCGCGGTAAGGAATCCTGGGACGGTTATAGCCATAATCCCAGAACCAGCCCCCAAAAGAATACCTGTTGAATATAATCTATTCAATATAAAGAAGGAGGAAACCATCCCTGCAATCGCTCCGACAACTATGAACAAGAACACCTGTACCTTAATTCCAGGCGCAGTTATGTTAAAATAATCAGTATAATGTATAACGTCCTTAGCTTTATCAGCCATATGAATCAGCAGTTAAATTAATGCTTACTTTCCGAATCTCCTCTGCCTTGCATTGTAATCCATCAAGGCATAATGAAGATCCTTCTTGGTGAAGTCAGGCCACAGCTTATTAGAGAAATAAAGTTCAGAGTATACTGATTGCCATGGTATGAATCCCGATAATCTGTGCTCTCCAGATGTCCTTATTATAAAATCAACATCTGGTATCGTGTTTGATATAAGATATCTCCTTAGAACATCCTCGTTTATCCTTACAGATTTTGTCTTGATATCTGCAGCAAGGCATTTTATTGCATGCAGTATATCATCACGTCCTCCATAACTTATCATCACGTTTATTATCCTGTCCTTGTAGCACTTTGTCTCATCCTCAATTTTGTGTAGTGCCATCTTAAGGTCATTTGGAAGAAGGCTCTTATTCCCAACAATCTTCAATCTCGTATTGTTGGCGTGAAGTCTCCTTATAATGTCCTTATCCTTAGCGGCTCTCTTGTATATGCTGAAAAGAATCTCCCTTTCTTTCATAGATCTCTTAAAATTCTCTGTAGAGAAAGCCCACACTGTAACGCTGTTGATTCCGTAATCTGCGCACCATTCGCTGAACTCGATAAACTTCTTTACGCCTGAACTATACCCCCTCATTATTGAAGATCTGTGCTTTCTAGCCCATCTTCTATTTCCATCTGGTATCAATGCCAGTGTTTTTGGCAATGTTTTAGGAATCATAAAATCTTCTCCAATATCAAATCTGGGAGATACTCTCACGCAATACTTAATAAATTATGCATAACCAATATCGTTCTGTTATTATATTAAAAGTTAATATATATAAAATATTGAGATGTCTCCAATGGACAATATCAAATTTCTAAAATCAAGAATACGCGATATCCCAGACTACCCTAAAAAAGGGATACTTTTCAAGGACGTCACCCCTCTTCTAAGAGATGCAAAGGCGTTTGGCATATGTGTGGATGAGATGGCCGCCCGGGTGCCAGATGGCATAGATTACCTAATAGGTACAGAAGCCAGGGGATTTATTCTCGGCGGCGCTATAGCTTACAAGAAAGGGATAGGCTTTGTGCCTGCCAGGAAAAAAGGTAAGTTGCCGCATAAAACTATAAGCAGGGATTATGGGCTTGAATATGGAAGAGCATCCTTGGAGCTTCATGTCGATGCCATAGAGAATGGAAGCAAGGTGATAATAGTCGATGATCTTCTTGCAACAGGAGGTACAGCCTCAGCAACAGCAGAATTGGCCAAGAGCTTAGGAGGCACAGTAACTGGCTTTCTTTTCCTGATAGAATTATCTGAGCTTAACGGTAGAGATAAACTTAAAGCAATAGGGAGAGTGGACTCTCTTATCATGGCCTGACCCCTCATACGCAGCCTTATTTATAAAAGAGACTTCCGTGCTGGCATTACCAAAATCCTACAGGAGCAAACAACGCCACATTCTTTTATCCCAGTGAATTTGCACACTACATTAGGTTTATAATATGTGCCATCCTCATCACACTATATCTTGTGTGGTATCAATATATAACAACCAAGATGTAGTATACGGGGAGATCTTATGGTATTCAGAGTCGATGGAGTCGAAGTTGTCAAAAAGAGGGATGGAAACATAGTCGAATTCAAGCAGTCTAAGATACGATCTGCAATGGAAAAATCCATGCTTGCAGTATGGGGCCGTTCAGATAAAGCAATGCTTGATGAGCTAACCGAGATGGTCCTGTCAAAGGTGGCAATCCTCTATGGGGAGGAACGAATCCCGGATGTGGAAAGCATACAGGATATGGTCGAGAGATCACTTATGGAAAAGGGTTTATATGATGTTGCGAAGTCCTACATTCTTTATAGAGAACGGCACAACGCCCTAAGAGGGGAGAAAAGGTCACAGGTACTAGGAAAGATAAAGAAGCAGGACCTGCAGGTAACCAAGAGGAATGGGAAAAGAGAGCCTTTCGATGAAGAAAAATTCAAGAGATTCCTATCCTTTGCTACTGGTGGATACGAAGGCGTTGTTGACATTGGCGAGTTCATCACGCAATGCGAGGCTGGGCTATATGATGGAATAAGCACATCTGAGATAGCAAAACTGTTTGTAATGACTGGCAGATCATTCATAGAGCGCGACCCAACAGTATTCTCTTCAATAACCGCCAAGCTCTTCCTCTCTACCTTCTACAAGGAGATTATGCCCTCTCTCGCATATGGCAATTTTGATCAATCCTACAGGAATGCGTTCGTTGAAGGAATAAAAGCAGGTGTAGAGAGCGGCAAATTTTCTAAAGAGATGCTTTCATTCAATCTCGAAGCACTCTCAAAAAATCTTGACATAGGGAGAGATTACCTGATTAATTACATGGGCCTTCAGACCCTTTATGATAGGTACTTCGTATCAGATCCAAACCTGAATAGGCACATCGAAACACCGCAGGGGTTCTGGATGAGGGTTGCAATGGGACTGGCGATAAACGAAAAAGACAAAGAGAAAAGAGCTACAGAATTTTACAGTATACTCTCTACCCTGCGTTTTGTGGCATCAACCCCAACATTGTTCCATTCAGGTACGACACATCCTCAGCTCAGCTCATGTTACCTCACTACTGTCGGGGATTCCCTGGAAAACATATTCAAGTCGATATCTGACAATGCCCAGCTCTCAAAATGGTCTGGTGGTCTTGGGAATGATTGGACTAGTGTAAGGGCTACAGGATCTTTAATAAAAAGCACAGGAGTCAATAGCCAAGGGGTAATTCCTTTCTTAAAAATAGCAAATGATACTACTCTTGCAATAAATAGAAGCGGCAAGAGACGGGGGGCGACATGTGCGTATCTTGAGACATGGCATCTAGATATAGAGGACTTTCTAGATCTCAGGAGAAATACAGGGGATGAAAGAAGAAGAACTCACGATATGGATACAGCGAATTGGATTCCAGACCTCTTTATTAAACGTGTAATAGAGGACGGCCAATGGACATTATTCTCTCCAGAGGAAGTTCCTGATCTTCACGAGCTTTATGGCGAAGCGTTTGAAGAACGCTATGAAAAATACGAGAGGGATGCGGAGGAAGGCAAGCTAAAGCTAAGCAAGAAGGTCAGAGCCACAGATCTTTGGAAGAGAATGTTAACATCGCTGTATGAAACAGGACATCCCTGGATCGTATTCAAAGATCCCTCGAACATACGTTCTCCCCAGGATCATGTAGGGGTCGTGCATAGCTCAAATCTCTGTACAGAGATTACTCTCAACACTTCGAAGGAAGAGACTGCCGTATGCAATCTTGGCTCAGTAAATCTTGGCAAGCACATAGTTGGAGGGAAGCTTGATGAAGAGCTTCTTAAGAATACGATAGGGACTGCAATGAGGATGCTGGACAATGTCATAGACATAAACTTTTATCCAACAATCGAGGCAAGGAACTCAAACATGAAGCATAGACCAGTAGGGCTTGGAATAATGGGCTTCCAGGACGCGCTTTTCATGCTTGACATAAACTTCGACTCTGAGGAAGCCGTGAGGTTTGCAGACGAGAGTATGGAATCCATAGCTTACCATTCAATACTCGCATCAAGCGAACTTGCAAAGGAGCGGGGAGCATATGAAACCTTTAAAGGATCCAAGTGGGATAGGGGAATATTGCCAGCTGATACAATTAAACTCCTAGAAAAAGAGCGAAAGGTACCAATAGAGATCTCCGCAAACGGGAAGAAAGATTGGTCAAAAGTCAGAGAGAGCATAAGAAAGCACGGCATGAGAAACTCAAACTGCATGGCAATAGCTCCCACCGCAACCATATCAAACATCAGCGGCTGCTTCCCTTCAATAGAGCCCATGTACAATAATCTCTATGTAAAATCAAACATGAGTGGAGAATTTACCATAGTAAACATGTACCTGGTCGAAGATCTTAAATCCGAAGGCATGTGGAATCCGACCGTGATGGAGGACATCAAAAGACATGACGGAAGCCTGCAGCAAATAACATATATCCCAAAGAAAATAAGGGACAAATACAAGAGTGCATTCGAGATCGATCCGGAATGGCTGATAAAGGCAGCGGGTTACAGGGGCAAGTGGATAGACCAGAGCCAATCTCTGAACATATTTACAGCTACGACCTCTGGAAAGAAGCTCTCTGAGCTGTACGCATACGCATGGAGAATGGGATTAAAGACCACTTATTATCTTAGGACAATGGGTGCATCATCAATAGAGAAGAGTACTGTAGACATCAACAAAATGAAGTCCAAGACTGGAGATACTATAGCAATCTCTATGGTTACAGAATCAGGAAAAGCAAGGGCCATGGCCGCAATTGAAAAGGCCCAGGCAGTTGTCGATGTGCAGGATGTAATCACTGAAGCAGTAAAGGCAACTTCCCCGGCCTGCCCTGTGGGAATGACTGAAGAAGAGAGGGAGAATTGCGAAGCGTGCCAGTAAGGTGTGAATATGAAGAAGCAGATAATAAATGCTCCAGAAACAGATCCAAACAAGATACTTCCGATAAAGTATCCATGGGCAAGAGCTTATTACAAGGCAGGGGTAGCAAACAACTGGGTACCTGATGAGATACCAATGCAGCATGACGTGGAGACATGGAAAAAGCCAGGGGCACTAAGCGAAGATGAACGCAGAATGATCCTGTGGAATCTGGGATTCTTTTCTACAGCAGAAAGCCTCACAGCAAACAATATCATACTATCCATATACAAACACGTGACAAATCCTGAATGCAGGCAGTACCTTCTAAGGCAGGCATACGAGGAAGCCGTTCACACCGAGACCTTCATATACTGTTGTGACTCGCTGGGACTCGATCCTGATGATGTGTACAACATGTACATTAACATCCCAAGCATAAAAGCAAAGGATGAATTCGTCATAGAGATAACAAAATCCATACTCGACCCGGGCTTTGCAACAGACAGCGAGGATAACATACGGAAGTTCATAAACGATCTGATAGGTTACTATGCGATAATGGAAGGCATATTCTTCTATGCAGGGTTTGCCATGATGCTATCTATGCTCAGAAGCAACAAGATGGTCGGAGTCGGCGAACAGTTCCAATTCATACTTAGGGATGAGTCTGTGCATCTCGCTTTCGGCACAGATCTTATCAACACCATAATCAGTGAAAATCCAGCAACATGGACCGAATCTTTCCAGGAATCGATAATCAACAACATCAAAATGGCCGTGGATCTTGAATATGAATATGCAAAGGATTCTCTGCCAACGGGAATACTTGGCATGAATGCGGAAGTTATAAAAGAGTATCTTGAGTACATAGCAGATAGAAGACTCGAAAGGATAAACCTTAGAAAAGTTTACAATACGAAAAATCCGTTTCCGTGGATGAGCGAGATTGTTGATCTCAGGAAAGAGAAAAACTTTTTTGAGACTAGAGTTACAGAATACAAAACTGGGGGTCAATTGGATTGGGACTGATATCATGAGTTTCATAAAAGCCATAAGTGAGATAGAACTTGAAGAAGGCAAACCTCTAAAGGTGATTCTCGGAGGCGAGGAAATTGCAATATTTAAAGAAAAGGGAAATATTTATGCCACCTCAGACAAATGTGCGCATAAAGGAGGCCCCCTCTCAAAAGGAAAACTCTCTGATTTTGTGATCACATGCCCATGGCATGGAATGCGCTACGATATACGTACAGGCCAGGCCGCCCCTGACGCATGGGACTCGTCTTTCTCAATAAAGAGGTTTAACACAAAGACAGAGAACGGTTTTGTTTTTGTAGACATATGATGCATTACATTTGTCAGGTGTCTGTGGTGAACGGATCTGCGAGGCGGAAAGTCCCTGACGGCAAGATGCTCTCAGTAAAGATCGAATATGATACGGTTATAAAGAAGATTGAGCTCTCCGGAGACTTCTTCATTCATCCAGAGGAGGGCATAACAGATATCGAAGATGCACTCATAGGATCTAATCCCTTTAATGAAAAAGAGATATGTGAGATAATCTCTTCTGCAGTTTCCTTAAATCATATTGAATTGATAGGTCTGACTCCAGATAACATAGCAAAAACAATAAGCATGGCGATAAGATGAACAAGTGGCGCTTTTTACCTATTCAATCCAACAACGCGTACATGAATATGGCTATAGACGAAGCCATATCTGATTCGGTACGGGAAGGCAGCTCTTATCCTACTATCAGGTTTTATACATGGGATCCAAGCGCAGTCTCGATAGGCTGCTTTCAAAGTCTGAAGGACGAAGTCGACACAGAGAGATGCAATGAGCTCGGCATCGATTTCGTAAGAAGGAAGACCGGTGGGGGCGCAGTTTACCACGACTCAAATGGTGAGATAACTTACAGCATAATCGGTAAGCAGGAGCTGTTTCCAACTGGGATAATAGATAGCTACAAATACATATGCCAGTTCATAATCAGTGGGCTTCTTAAGGTGGGAATAACTGCAGAATTTTCTCCAATAAACGATATTGTTGTTGAAGGCAAGAAATTATCTGGCAACGCCCAGACCAGAAAAGATGGTGTGCTGCTGCAGCACGGAACAATTCTTTATGATCTTAACATAAGGCGAATGTTTGATGTTCTTAAGGTTAGCAAGGAGAAGATATCAGACAAGGCAATCAAGAACGTCGAGGAGCGTGTCACAATGGTGCGCAAGTACTCCGACATCAGCCTGGCAGATCTTTACATAACATTACTTGCAGGATTTTCCGAAAAAATGGACTGCGAAGAGGGTGCACTATCTAAAAAGGAGCTCAAAAAGGCGACTGAGGTTGCTCCAAATTACAGATCTGCTTCCTGGAACTTTAGCAGATAGCTTATAAAAGATTTAATCTGTGGAAGCGCCTCTTCCATTACGTACTAAAGACTATTTCTAATTGAGTCGTTTTGTTTATAAACATAACGAATTTTTAGGCAGGTGCCCCAAAGAACATTATAGTCTCGCAACCTGAATGAGACGTATGCGAAGTTAGGCTATATCAAATTTCTGAGCCATTAGACCATATTTCTGGTGGATTTTGCTTCGAATTTTTGAAAATTTACCTCCAAACACATAAAATACGTCTTTCAAACTTATTCTAATTGAAAATGAGGTCAATTAGAAATACTCCTTCCTGACTCTTTTTAATTGAGTCCTTTTCCTTATAAGTGTTTTGGATTTTTAGCTTGGCAGGTCGTTGACTCTTTTTAATTAGAAAAGTATAAAAATCTTATCTACTATAATCATATTGAATTCTAAAGGATATTTCCAAAAACAAGCGATAGTTTCAACATGCTTGGAGGTCTGGACATAATTCCTAACTAAATTTTTAATCCGAATAAAATAGGTGAATCGTATGGCAGAGAATCAATTAGGAGGGCAACAGTACTTAATATTGCCTGAAGGGGCAAATAGGCTGATAGGAAAGGAAGCACAGAGGACAAACATCGCTGTAGGCTACGCAGTAGCTAGCATAATAAGGACGACACTTGGCCCAAAAGGAATGGACAAGATGCTGGTCAGCGAACTTGGAGACATAGTAATAACCAACGATGGAGCCACGATTCTCGAAGAGATGAATGTTGAACATCCTATAGCAAAGATCATGGTCGAAATTGCAAAGACACAGGACAAGGAGGTAGGAGATGGAACAACGAGTGCGGTAATAATAACAGGAGAGCTTCTCAAGAATGCAGGAAATCTTCTAGATCAGGGAATTCCTCCAGCCGCAATAATAAAAGGATACGAGATGGCGCAGGGTGTTTCTATCGAAACACTGAAGAGCATAGCAAGCCCAATATCAATAACTGATGATGATAAGCTTGAGAGGATCGCAATGATCTCTCTGGGTTCAAAGAATATAGGAACTGACGAGACAAAGAAAACCCTCTCAAAGCTTGCAATACAGGCAATAAAGCAGGTCGCCACAAAAGGGGAGAATGGGAAAATTGTAATAGACAGAGACTTCATAAAGGTTGAGAAGAAAGAAGGGGGAAGCATAGAAAATACAGAGTTCATAAATGGTGTCCTTATAGACAAGGAAATATCCCATCCAGGAATGCCAAGGTCAAAGAAGGATGCGAAAATAGCCCTCCTTGACGTTGCCCTAGAGATAGAAAAAACTGAGACAGACGCAAGGATAGAAATAACTTCTCCGGAACAGATGCAGGCTTTCCTGAACCAGGAAGAAAAGATGCTTAAGACGATGGTGGAGAAGATCTCCAACAGTAAGTCTACAGTAATATTCGTACAGAAGGGAATAGACGATGTAGCGCAGCATTATCTCTCAAAAGCAGGCATAATTGCAGTAAGGAGAATCAAAAAGAGCGATATGGAGAAGCTCTCAAAGGCAACCGGAGCGAAGATCATAACAAGCCTTGATGATCTGACAGAGTCAGACCTTGGATATGCTGGCCTTGTGGAGGAGAGGAAGATCTCCGGAGAGCAGATGGTATTTGTCGAAAAGTGCAAAGATCCAAAGAGCGTAACGATATTCGTAAGAAGCGGAGCCAAACAGACAACAGATGAGATCCAAAGAGCACTCAACGACGTTCTTGGAGCATTGACAAGCGCAGTCGAAGACGGGAAGTACATCACCGGCGGAGGCAGTGAGGAAGTCGCAATAGCATTAAAGCTCAGGGAAAGCGCAACAAACATAGGCGGAAGGGAACAGCTCGCAATACAGGCATTTGCCGACGCCTTGGAAGTGATTCCAAAGGCTCTTGCTGAGAGCGCAGGAATGGATCCTATAGAGACTCTTGTACAGCTAAGAAGCAAACATAAGAGCGCAGAAGGCAAATACTACGGAATCGACGTATACAAGAACGTTATCGCAGACATGGAGAAGCTTGGCGTAATAGAGCCGCTAAAGGTCAAGTTGCAAGCGCTAACAAGCGCAACAGAGGCATCCGGAGCCATCCTAAGAATCGACGACATGATAAGTTCAAGAGGAAAGTCTGGGGCGGGAGGACCTCCAGGAATGCCAGGAATGGGCGAATCTGACTGATTGATTTGCTCTTTCTTCTTTTTTATTTTATATAAATACAAATAATGTGAATGAATGGGAAAAATACTCATGGTTGTCGGAGTTCAGGGATCTGGGAAGACAACAATTCTTAATGAAATATCAAAGATTGATTCAAAGAGAAAGATCGTGAACATAGGGTCAGAGATACTCAACGCTGCCAAGGTAAAAGGACAGATATCAAACAGGGATGAGATAAAGTACATGTCTTCTTTTGAGATCTTACTAGCCAGAAAGGCTGCCCTTGCGAGCATAAGCAATATGGATGCGCAGATAATACTCGATACCCATGCGTATGTCAAGGGCAACAGTAGGTACATTCCGGGATTCTCCCTTAATGAAGTGGAAGGACTCAGGGAACTTAAGGCAATAATATTCATAGACGCCTTTGCAAAGGACATAATCGAGAGAAGAGCAAGCGATCCTAGCAGAAAACGGGAAGCTGAAAGTGAAGACGAGATAAACGAACAGCGCATAATTAATCTATCAATAATAACATCTTTCGCACTTCATCTAAACATACCTATATATATCATAAAAAACAAAAAGGACAAAATAAACGAATCGGTAAATGAGTTCGTAAAAATATCAAAGGAAGTATTTGGTGATTAATTGTCAATAATCTTCATAGAGCTTGCCATCATAGCAATAGCCGATGCAATACTAACAATACTAATACAGAGGAAGCTCACAGATCCTAAAAGGACATATGAGATCCAGACCAGGCTAAAGTCCATATCAAATGAACTTGTAGCACTTAGCAAGGCTAATGCACCAAAGGAAGATATAGCAAAGAAGAATGGTGAGCTTACAGCGCTGTTCTCAGAACAGTTTAAGAACCAGATGAAGTCAATGGTGGCAATTTTCCCACTATCAATATTCATATATTATTATGTAATACCTACCCTCACACCAAAAGGCGCAGTAGCAAGCATAAAGATATTCTTCTTCTCGCTAACGCAATACCAGGCGTTCTTTATCGGGATCATATTTGTACTCAGCTTCATAATATCAACAACGCTTCTCGCACGGGACAAGAAGAGATTTGGGAGTGCCTCTCAGAATTCACGAAGCAATAAATAGTTTTCCCAATATAACTTTTATCTAATCAAGGTGTTTATTTTGCCAAAGCCTATGCACAGATCAAGAAGTTTCAGAAAATCTGAGAAGAAGAGCCCAAAAGGCAGGCACGTAGTGCATTACAGCAGGAGATCCAATTCCTTGCCCCACTGTGCAATATGCAGCACTGAGCTTAATGGCATAGCAATCTCTGCTTCAAAGGGAAAGACCTCCAGATCGAATTCTAGGAAGTTTGGCGGCGTTCTATGTTCAAACTGCACAGGGAATGTGATCAAATTTGCAAGCAGGATAGAAAATGGAGAGATGAAAATACAGAGCATAGGGATAAAGGAGCGCGCCTTTGTATTGCAGATGATTTCACATTAAGTGTTAGGATGATAATATGTATTTCGGGTCTTACTGGTTCAGGAAAGACCACAATAGGGGAGGCATTATCAAAAGCCCTTAATGTGAAACATATAGGGATAACCCACAAAGCACACGTATCTAGCGTCAAGGATGTCGTAAACTTTACAAAGAATGCCACCCCTGCCTTTGAAAAGAGGTTTGACCAGGAAATAGTCGAAGAGGCAGAGAAGGGAGATTGCGTTGTGAGCACTTGGCTCTCTCCTTGGATGATAACAAATCCGACCCTTAGGGTATGGCTCTTTGCAGGATTCAATACAAGAGTTGAGCGAAAGGTTGAGGAGATAGGTGATCCCGAAGTTAAGATAGAAGATTACATAAGCGAGAAGGATTCCTTTAATTCTGAGAACTTCATGAAGCTTTACAGGATAGATATAAATGACCACAGTGTATTCGATATAGAGATTAATACTGAGAGAGTCAGCGTTGGCGAAAGCGTCAGCCTGATATCCATGCTTGCCCTCCAGAGGGCCAAAAAGAGATTTGAGTGATAATATGCCATTGATAGAAGCAGGTAGGGTGTGTGTAAAGAAGTTTGGGCGCGATGCAGGAGCCAAGGCTGTCGTGACATCAGTACTTGATGCCAATACTGTCATGATAATGACTGCCGAGAGGCCTAAGGAGAGGAAGTGCAACATAAAGCACCTTGAGTTCCTTAACGAGAAGATCGATGCAAATGATAAATCAATGGTAGAAAAGACTCTGGAGATAGAGCCGCAGCAGCCAAAATCCAAGAAAGCATGACTCTCAACATCTAGGAAGCATTAACCACATACGTGCTGTAAGGGATATCATATAAACTCATAGTTTATCTCCTGCACGCCGAAGGTGGTTATGGGGAGCATTTCCACAAGAAGGTTTATTCCAACTTGACTTTCCAATCTGGCCGCAGTTTTTGAGACATGGTTTTCGTATCTCTCTCGACAAAGAAGGAGTTATATTGCTTAAATTCCTAAATTCCCAGATTTTTAGGCACTAGGACACCCAATTTCTCGGCCATTTCCCGCTGTTCCTTCGTTACCTCATTAATCAAAATATCTTTGTCATATACCTTGCATTTCAGATTTCTCATAGACAACAATACTTCATCTACAGTGTATGCTTTTCCTAGTTTATTTTTTAGTTGAGTAAATGCAATTAGAGTAAGAAATTGCAAAAATATGAATCCGCGTATTCCTTCATGTGAATGAACGCGCAGTGGAAGTATGGCGAGGTCATCTTTAGAAAATCCGAAGAACACTTCTGCCGTTTGCCTGATGTAGTAAAATGGCACTATTTCATCTTTTGAAATTTTAAATGATGAGATGACGACCATTATTCCCTTGTTTATAATTTCATAGTTTTCATCCTCTTGAATTACCCCATCATCAACACTATCGAGTATGTATCTTGCCATTTCCCGTCCTCGACGCATAGGGTCCTGTACAACATATGCAAACGCCTTTTTGTTGAGTAACTCTATTTCTACTTCTTTTACAAATAAGCCACGTTTTCCATAACGGACGAGATTCTTTTTGGACTCCAATATTGCGCCTTCTTTTTGTATTAATTCTTTATACAGAATGCGTCCAGAAGGTAAACGAACTACAAAGTCTATATTATTTTTATACATATCACGTATATTCTCGTCTGAGAAGAATCCTGCATCAAGAAGAACATATGCATCGTTCACTCCGTAGTTCTTCAATTCGTATAATGTATTCTGTAGAGAAGAAACATCGATAATATTTCCAGGCAGAAGCCTGAAAAATAACGGCAGATGTTCGTCTCTGTCTACAGCAAGAAGAAATCTTACTTGTTTGTCAATCTCTTCTTCGCTTCTTCCCCAAGTAGTCATGGGATTGTGTATTTGATTTGGTAATGATGCTCCATCTATTATAACGCCGCGTTTTGAATGGGAAAATCTCTTTGTATATTCCTCGAAAAATTTTCTTTGCGTTATCTCGTTTGCCAAAGACATCAAATATTCTCTTACTTTTTGAGACGACAGATCCATATTTGTGAATCTCTTTCTGACATAATTTCCTTCAAACCATCTTTCAGCATACATCATTGCAGCATTATGACAAAGTCGATAATAAATCAACGAAAGAACGATGTTTTTAGAGGCTCCGAATATCGTGTTTAAGAGATCTGAAAAGCCACTCTGTTCGAAAAATTGATCGATAACGTAGGTGTCTCCAAAGTCCAAGATCAATCTTTCTGGTTGCGTCTGCCATTTTTTCTCGAAGATACGCTTCTGTTTATCAATAACTACTCCGAGATACTTTGTTCTCTGGCGTGATATTTGTTTCTCTTTATCCCAATATGAAGTAACTTCATATGCATATTCTTGGTTCCCATATGTATGATATCTTATGAATGTCATAGTGTATATATAAACACTATAAAATATAAAGCTTCCGCTATCCAAAAAC
>JAJZJV010000004.1 GCA_021809925.1 Microcaldota archaeon
TCACAACGATGGGAGGAGCCCTCCCCAATGCTTTGTCATCTACACTACACTCTTCTGGAGCGCCAAGCAGCATTATACCATATATATCCTCAATCAGCCCCACAGAAGCCCTATTCTCAGCTCTTCTCGGATATAATCCAGTATCATCAATACTTTCAGGTCTTCCAGAAGTAACAGCAAAACTTTCAGGAAGCATAATAAACAAGATAACGAGCCTGACATTCTTCCCTGAGGCAATAGGCAGTGCATACATGCGGGGATTTAGGGAAGTCGTCATGATATCTGCAATACTTTTAATAATATCAGCAGTTGTATCTTACTTTAAGAAAAGTGGAAGGAGATCCTGAGGGCATCGCAATGCAACTTTGTGGGACTATTAGGTTGGTATAAGTATGGCAAAACGTACGAAAGATTCTGAGATAGCTACAAGGTATGTTTTCCTCTTTTTGGGATTGCTATTGATCCTTGCAACATTTCTAAGCAATTGGTGGGGAGAAGCGGGAATAAGTTCATATCTTATCTATGATGTTGGAGCACTTTTGATATCGATAATAGCTGTGATACTGATAATAATGAATTGGAAGGACCAGAGACTGGATAGCCTTGTCAGGCAGAACGATATCCTGCTGGTTATAGTTGTCATCGGATTGGTAATAGAAGCGATAGGTTTTTACGTCAAGAAGGATACTGCTTATGTCGGCAACAACATCCAGGTAATGTTCGGGCTGATAATGGCAATGGTAAACAGGTACTTATGAGGGGATTCTTTGAAGAGCATGATTCCAGAGGCGGCACGCCTCAAGATGTGGATGTTTTTCTCTGTTATATTGTTTGTTATAGAGCTTCAGAACATAAATAACAATGTCTTAAATGCGAGTGGGATAATAGACTCGATTGGAGTCGCGATCTTCGTCGCTCTGATAATAATCGCAGTAATGTTTACAAGAAAGAGCAGGAAGAAAGGTACTGTCAGCCTTAGGAACAACCTTATACTCCTCTTCTCGTTATTGGCATTTCTCTTCGAGATTATAGGAGTGGTGATGAGGACGCAGAACGTCAATTATACGATGGCAGGGATGGCCGCAGTAGTTCTCATGATAATAAACAGGTTTGTTTGATGGTCATATGAAAGGTGTTGGGCTTGAGATTGAGAGAAGGTATGTCTTCTTTTCACTCTCAGTGCTTTTCGTAATAGCTACAATCCTCACTGATTTCTGGGGGATAGGTACATCTGATTTTGGCATGCTTGCCGGAGATATCGGGACCCTGCTTATAACCATATTGATAAGTTATTTCATACTCATCAACTGGAATGAGAAGAACACAAGGAAACTTTCGCGCCAGAATGATGCAATTGTACTCATGATGGCTATGGCTGTAGCGTTCCAGCTGTACGGCTATTACAAGGATCTGAATACGCAATACGCAGTCGGCAATGTCCAGGTGATACTTGGACTTGTCTTAGCAATACTAAACAGGTATGTTTGATGGGAAGGGGGATTTTATCATATAGAGCTGCCAGGAGAGCCATACTCTTCTTCTCGTTCATACTCTTACTGGCACAGGCAGAGGACATTAACGCAGACATACAGAGCCTTGGGCTTCTTATTGTAGATCTCCTTGTAGCATTATCCCTGCTCTTTGTGGTGGGACTTCTCGCCAAGGCAAAGAAGAAGCCAGAAAGGATCATTATTGATGCGGTAATAGTATTGCTTGCATTCGGTCTCTCTCTCGAGATTTTTGTGATCTTTGTCATGGATGCGAATATTAATTATCCTGCTGTCGCACTGCTGATGTTCGCGATGATGATAATAAATGCATTCTTGGGGAGATGAATTGAGTTCTGAAAGGCTTCGGAGGAAAGAGCTTGGCAGGAGATTCATACCTTTCGCCCTCTCGATATTTTTCATATGCGCAACTCTTGCGACTGATTTCTGGGGAGAAGGAATTGCAGACCCAATTTCTATCATTGATTATATTGGAACCATGGTTGTGTGTATCAGTATAATATATGTGGTTGTAGCCCGATGGAATGATGTCTCGCTGAATAGACTTAAGAGACAAAACAATGTTATCGTTGTACTCCTTCTCGCAAGCTTCATGCTACAGCTATACGGATATGTGACAAAGCTCGGCACCACCTACGCAACCAATAACGTGCACATAATTTTCGGCACGGTACTCGCGATATTAAACAGGTTCGCATGATCATGAAGAAGCTTATCCCAGAATATGTCAAGAAACGCGCAATATTATTCTTCTCTGCGATTTTTTTTGTTGTATCGCTGAGCAACATAAACTACGACATACTCAACCCATTATATCTTGTGAATGGAATTGGAGGAGCGATCATGTTCTTCTACATAATGCTGATTGTGGCTTTATCAAAGGAAAATGAAGCTAAGAAAAAGGCAAGGAAGAGAGAGCTCATCATAACGCTTGTGCTGCTTATTGCCCTGGTGTATTATGTCTCTGAGATAGTAGTAAGAACGCTTGTGCTGCGCATACCTTACGATGCTTCCCAGTCTTATGCGGCTGCAGTCATAATGCTTATGATAATGATAGTTATTGCCAATATATGAATTATCTGCTTTTCCTTATTGTTCCATTCTTTGCAAGCATTGCTGAACCGATCACTCCTGCCCAGAGAAGAAGAGGATATATTGCCATACGCTCCATGCCGCCATTGCCTATTCCGAGGTATGTTCCTGTTATGAAAAACAGGAGGCCGGTGAGGCTTGTGATGCCTGTGGCTATGCTGTAATATGCAAGCGGCTTGCCCAAGTTCCTGGAAAGGATTATTGCAGCCATTGCGCCGAAAGTCAGGGCTATGCCAGAGAAGAGTACATGTAGCGATCCAAAGTACTCTGTGACTATCCCTATCGCACATGTTCCTATCCCTGCTATAGAAAGGATGAGGGGAAAAAGAATGCTTCTCATCTTTTTGTATATGAAGTATGAAGCGATGATCCCTGCAATGCCATACGTGATTATTGAGAGATTGAACAGGCCTGAGAAGTTGCCCACGCCGAGATCGCTCACTGGCATTTGCAAGACACTGTATCCCGGATTAAGCAGTTCTGTTATTGCAATTGCAAGAAGGAATTGCACAGAGCCTATGAAAAATGCTGCGCCTCCGAGCTTCTCATAAAATCTTTCAGCGATCATTTTATCCACGCATTATTACATATCGGCTGCCAATTTTTAGAACTATGCTGCACCCGAATCATTTTATTCTTTGAGAGGCATTGATTATTATGCGAGATGAGAGTTCTGACAAGATGATCTCTTCCCTGATAAGGGATTATTACAGGAGAGCAGTCATTGATGTTGACCATGTTGATAAGAGAGAATTTGCTTACGGAACGTTTGAGTCAAAGATAAAGGTGAGGCATCTTTCATTCGGGAGCATTCGGGAACTATCAAGATATCTTGTAGATAATGCTCCACCATATCTCTCTTATTCCTCTGCATACTATGAATTTCCTGCAGGAAGGCCGATGGAAAAAAAGAACTGGCGGGGATCCGAACTTGTATTTGATCTTGATGCTACAGATATGGATATTCCTTGTAAGAAAGAGCACAGTAAGGGATGGATATGCAAGATTTGCCTTGAGGCAGTGAAAGGCGAAGCGATAAAATTAATAGAAGACTTCCTGATCCCAGATTTTGGATTCTCAGAGAGCGAGATGATAATAAATTTTAGCGGGAACAGGGGATACCACATACATATAAATAAAGAGGACGTACTAGGCCTTGATAAGAATGAACGAAAACAGATAAGCGATTACATATCTGGAAATGGAATTGATTCAGAAGAGATCTTTCCAGATTCAGGAAAGAGGGGGAAGAGGCTTATAGGGCCGAGGCCAGAGGAGAAAGGGTGGCCTGGAAAGATAGCCAAGAACTTCGTATCGAAGCTCAATAAAGGACCGGAGGCGATGCAGGCTCTCGGGATGAGCAAGCAGATGGCCGAGAAGCTTTACAAAAACAGATCGCTCGTTGAGATGGGCATACGCTCCGGGAACTGGGATATGATAAGCATAAAGAACAAGTCGGAATTTTGGAAGGATGTGCTTAAGAAAGAGGCAGTCATACAAAGTGATAGGATAGACGGAAATGTGACAAATGACACCTCGCACCTCATAAGACTTCCAAATACAATACATGGAGAGACGGGGCTCATAGCTAAAAAGGTAGGCTCTTTGTCTGAGCTGCATAAATTTGACCCAATGAAGGATGCGATAGCATTCGAGAAAGGAGAGCTCAGAGTCTGTGCGAATGCAGAACATGAACTCGAGATAAAAGGAGAGGTATTCGGACCGTACAGAGGCGAGGAAGTTGTACTGCCCGTATATGCCGCAACATATCTATATTTAAAAGGTTTGGCACATATAATTAATTCAACAGATATTTCATAAAGGTTAGAATTAGGGTCAAGTCCTTTAACCAATGAACTGGTGCTTACAGATGGGCGCATATAAATATATAACGAAGACATTCCAAGACGAATACAAGGAGAGAAGCAATCTGCTTAGAGAGAGGATAGCTTCCTGGAGAAGAGAGTCTCCAGTTACTAGAATTGAGAGGCCAACAAATGTGGCAAGGGCAAGAGAACTGGGATACAAGGCAAAACAGGGAGTTGTAATTGTAAGAGTCAGAGTCAGAAGAGGACTGAGGAAAAGAGAGAAGCCGGCAGGAGGAAGAAAGCCTTCGAATAATGGAAGATTCTTCGCGTATACAAAATCATTGCAGTCGATGGCAGAGGAAAGAGCCGCGGCAAGATTCACAAATTGCGAGGTGCTGAACTCATATTTTGTAGGAGAAGACGGAAAATACAAGTTCTTCGAGGCAATAATGCTGGATAGAGACCATGGATCAATCAAAAACGATCCAATTTATTCAGGAATAGCCGGAAGCAGGAGAAGAGTATTCAGAGGATTGACAAGCTCCGGAAAGAAGCACAGAGGATTGCTTCATGACGGATTCGGAACAAATAAGAACAGGCCTAGCATAAGGTCGAAACGCAGAGGAATAAGAGCATAATAAAAAATGTCATCTATAATCCTCTCAATACAGCGATAGAAATATAAATATATATTAACAAAGATTATCTTAACTTTTCATTGAGGTTTATGCGTGCTTTCATGCTTTCGGGCATGATGCAACGTGTTTTATGTTAAGTTTTGCCCATGTTTATGGGCATTCATTTAGTAGTGTACGAATATGAGACATGGCTCGCTTGGATTTTGGCAGCATAGAAGGGCTAAGAGGCAGTTGCCCAGGGTTAGAAGTTATTCACTAGTGGACGGACCGTCATTTCTCGGCTTCGTTGCTTTTAAGGCAGGCATGACACACATAACAATGACAGATGATAGTGAATCACCATCAAAGGGAAGCGAGATTGCCAGGGCAGCAACTGTACTAGAGATACCTAAGGTCCTTATTTATGGGATACGGGCTTACAAGAAATCTTATGTTTACAATGAGCCGTTTTTAGAGGTTTATGATGGCAATGCGGCAAAGGCTGTCGGAATAAAAGCTGTGAAGAACACAGACATTGCGGCATTCAAGAAAAAGGCTAATGAATTTGAAGACATTAGGGCCTTGGCATTCTTCGATGCGAAGAGTGTGGGAAGCTCCAACAAGAGAGTAATGAGATTTGAGATACCAATAGGAGGAAGCGAGACGCAGGCAAAGATGGCTTTTGTTGAGAATTGGTTGGGAAAAGAACTAAAGATAAGCGATATCTTAAAAAGCGGAGAGTATATTGACGTTATCGGCATTACAAAGGGGAAAGGGTGGGCAGGAGCCATAAAAAGATTTGGTGTAGCAAAACAGCCTAGAAAAGCAACAGGAAGGATAAGGCACGTTGGAGCTCTTGGTCCATTCACCCCACATAAGGTAATATTCAGCGTACCACAGGCAGGTCACCTTGGATACAATTATAGAACAGAGCTTAACAAGATGGTACTTAAGCTGGGCCACTCAAATGCTGCTTCAGAGATTAATCCGAAAGGAGGCTACCCAAATTATGGTGTAGTGAAAAGCGATTATATAATAGTGGATGGTTCTGTTCCGGGACCAGCAAAGAGGCTTCTCAGGATAAGGAAGGCTATGAGAAAGAAGGCATCTGGAGAGCCTCAGATAATCTATACATCTCTTGAATCAAAGTGAGTTTTATGGAAGCAAATGTTTATTCATTAAACGGAGAGAAGGCAGGAAAGAGAGCACTGCCTGGCGTATTCTCAGGCAAGTTCAGAAAGGATATCGTGAGAAGAGCGCTGCTCTCTGAACAGAGCTCTAAGCGCCAGCCGCAAGCTCATTATGTCATGGCAGGGCTCCAGACAACAGCAACATACGTTGGAACGTATGGAGGATACAGGCACTTGAGGCATATGGGAGTCTCTGCAAACCCAAGGCAGAAACTTGCAGGAGGAGGAATGGGAGATGTAAGAAGGATACCTTCAAGCGTTAAGGGAAGAAGGGCACACCCGCACAAGCTTGAGAAAAGGATTGAAGAGAGAATCAATAAGAAAGAATACATTAAGGCTCTCGAATCTGCAATAGCGGCAAGTACTGATGAAAAGGTGATAAGTGCAAGGCACGTCTTTGAGAAGAGAGAGATGCCAATAATAATTGAAAATAAGCTTGAAGAGGTCTCTAAGACAAGCGAGTTATTGAAGATCTTAAACAAGATGGGACTTTCAGAAGACCTTAATAGATCACACAAGCCAAGGCTTAGTAGGGGCTTGAAAAGGGCCGCGAAGGCAAGGCATTTCAGAAACAGCGTATTGATACTTGTAAAGAATGACGAGAAGATAGGGAAGGCTGGAAGGAATATTCCAGGAGTGGATGTCTGCAGCATCAGCAAGCTTTGCATAGAAAAGCTCTCACCTGGCGCTGAGCCGAGGATGATACTCTGGAGCGATGGTGCAGTATCTGAAATAGAGAAGGGAATAGAAGAAAGCAGCAATGCTGCTGGAAACCTCTTTAAGTGATATTCATGAATACATTGATGTATCCTATAGCGACTGAAAAAGCCCTTGGAATGGTTGACAGAGACAATGTAATAATATATGTTGTCGACTTCAGGGCCCAGAAAGTAGATATTTTGAAAGAATTTGAAGCTGTATTCAAGGTGAAGGTTGAGAAGATCAATACAGCCATAACATCAAAGAACACGAAGCGCGCTTACATTAAATTAAAGAAGGATTTCAAGGCTTCAGATATAGCCAGAAAGCTAAAGCTGGTATGAGCGGTGTGAATAATGGGAAAGAAATTAAGGCAACAGAGAAGAGGAAAAGGCTCCAATACATATAGGAGGCCGCCAAGCAAATTAAAGCTTGATGTCAGGTTTAACAAAGATACTGGAAGCAAGATTTATGGAGAAGTGATAGAGTTCGTTGACGATCCTGTAAGGACAGCGCCTCTCATGAGGGTTAGATACGACGACAATTCCGAGAATATGCTCATAGCTCCTGAAGGGATGAAGGTAGGTGACAGGATACAGGAAGGGGAGAATGCTGAGCTCGCGCTTGGCAGCGTCATGTACTTAAAGAATATACCTGAAGGAAGCATAATATACAACATAGAAGTGACTCCTGGAGACGGAGGGAAGCTTGCAAGGACAGCAGGAAGCTATGCAACAGTCAAATCTCACATAGGAGATAAGGTAAGTATAACGCTTCCGTCAAAGCAGTCTGTTGACATTGACGGAGATTGCAGGGCTGAGATAGGAGCTGTTGCCGGAGGCGGATACACAACTCAGCCAATAATGAAAGCTGGAAAGAACCATCATATTAAACATGCAAGAAACATGATGTGGCCTAGAATAAGAGGAGTTAAATCAAACCCTGTAGACCACCCATTCGGAGGCAAGCAGCACCATAAAGGAACTTCAAGCATGGTATCGAGAAATGCTCCTCCAGGTGCAAAGGTTGGGCATCTTGCTGCTAGAAGAGTAGGTAGGAAGAAGAGAGGTTAATTGTATGCCACGAATATTTTCATTTAGAGGAAAGACAATAGAGGATCTTCAGAGCATGAAGATCGATGATTTTGTGATGCTCCTAAACTCAAGAGAGAGAAGGTCTTTCAAGAGGCAGGGAATGGATTACAAGAGATTAGTCGCAAAGGCAGATAAGATAAAGAAGTCAGGAAGCGAAAAGATTGTCAGAACAAGAACAAGAGAGGCTGTCATTCTGCCATCGTGGGTTGGAATGAAATTCGGAGTGCATAATGGAAAGGAGTTCAAGGAGCTTCTAATTGCTCCAGAGATGCTAGGACACAGGCTAGGCGAGTTCGTCTTCCCGATAAAGCACGTAGTACATTCTGCTCCAGGAATAAGGGCAACGAGAGGAAGCAAGTTCCTTGCGGTGAAGTAGATGAGATATTCAAACGAATTGGTTTTGCAGCTTCCGCGCGCTATGCGCTACGACATCAATGCCAGCTACAAGGATCTTGGGGCTGTCTGTGATGCTATAAGATATAAGAGAGCTGACGAAGCTCTTAGGATAATAGACAATATCATCTCAATGTCCATGCCAATAGAATTCAAGAAGCACAATAAACATATGGGCTCAAGGCATGAGCTTGGCGGAAAAAAGGGAGCTTACCCTAAAAAGGCAGCTAAGGAAATAAAGGTCGTGCTTGTTAACGCCATTGCTAACGCGAGGAATGCCGGGCTTGGTGGAGATGATATGTTCATAGTGCACGCTACTGCAAACAAGACAAGGATAGAGAGAAGAAGGCCTTCGAAAGGAACGCTTGCGTGGGGCCGAGGAACGTATGGATTCCCATCGCCGATGCACAGCGACCTTGAGTATGCGAAGGTTGAGATCGCTCTCGCTAACGGCGATGAGAAAGAGCTCTCGAAGAATATGAGGTACTTCATCAAGAAGGGCGCTGAAAAGAGGAAGGGAGAGAAGAAAGAGGGCCAGAAGAAGCCAATTAAGAAGGAATCTGCAAAGAAGGGAGAGAAGAAAGAGGCAAAGGCTGAGAAGAAAGGAGAAAATGTCGGTGAATAAATGGTAGTGGAGAGAAGATTCATAGAAGACTTGATGATAAAGAATAACATTTCAAAATATCTTGAGAAGGAGCTTAGCAGGGCAGGCTTCTCAAGAGTTGAGATTCAGAAAACTCCAGTCATAACGAGGATAACAACATATGTCACAAATCCAGGAAGAGTCATTGGCAGGGGAGGAGAGACAATCAATGCCCTGACAGAGACCATGAAAAAGAAGTTTGGTGTTGAGAATCCTCAGATCAGCGTTGCTGAAGTAAAGAATCCAAAGCTTGAGCCTATGCTTGTAGGCAAGTATATAGCTAACTCTTTAGAGAGAGGCATGAATGCAAGAAGGCTTCTTCACTCAGCAATAAAGGATATTATGAACAATGGAGCTCTTGGGGCAGAGATAATTGCTCAGGGAAAGCTTGCTGCGAAGGGAGCAAGGGCAAAGTCGATAAAAGTTAGGCTTGGATATCTGCCAAAAGCAGGAGATGTAACAAAGCTTGTTGATGAAGCCAAGATTGCTGCATATCCAAAGTACGGGGCAATAGGGGTAGTAGTAAGGATCGTGCAACCTGGAACAAAGTTCCCTGACAGAGAACTTAAGAAGATAGAATTGCCAAAGAACATAGCAGCCTCCAAGTAACCAAGAAGGTATTTATATCAAATTGTGTAAAAGGTTTTATAAATGAAGATTAAGGAATTAAGATCCCTTTCAAAGGAAGCTCTCGAAGCTAAGCTTGGGGAGCTGAGGCTTGATGTGAGCATTGAGAGAAGGAAGATAGCATCAACAGGAGTCGCAAGCAAGAAAGTCAAGCTTAGGGAGATGAAGAGAACCATGGCTCAAATATTGACTCTGCTTAAGGAGAGAGGTGCCAAAGCGTAATGCCTGATATATGTCCAAAGTGCGGTCTGCCAAAGGAAATCTGCGTATGCGATATTCTTGATAGGGAGACAAACAGAAGGATCAAGATCTATACGGAAAAGAAGAAGTTCAGGAAGTTCATGACTGTTGTCAATGGCCTCAGTGGAGATGAGTTGGAGAAGACTGCAAAGGAACTTAAGAGAATGCTAGCATGCGGAGGAACATACAAGAACGGGACCATAGAACTCCAGGGAGGAGACAAGGAAGGAGTAAAGAAAGCATTGATCAGCTTAGGCTATCCTGAAGAAAGCATAGACGTATCCTGATAAAGGGAAATTCAGTAAAACCTTTTATCTTTTTCAGTTATAAGTCAATTATAATTGTTAGAGATGATAATATGCAAGGAGAATTAAGAATAGGCGAGTCTGCTCCAGAGATAAAGTCAAAGGCATGGTACCCAAAGAGCAACAAGATAGAGGAATTCGTGCTGTCTGAGCACAGGGGGAAATGGGTCATACTCACATTCTACCCGGGAGACTTCACATTTGTATGCGCAACAGATATAGAGGCTTTCATGTCATCGCACCAGGATTTCGAGAAGAATGGAGCAATTATAGTCGCGATAAGCACTGACAGCGTATTCTCGCATAAGGCATGGAGCGAGACCTCTCCGAGGGTGAAGGAGAGCACAATACCACTCATAGATGATTTCAACAAGAAGATCTCTACAAAGTACGGTTTCCTAAACGAGGAGAGCGGCGCTGCGAGAAGAGGAACAGTAATAATAGATCCGGATATGAAGGTACAGTACATAGCGATACACAATGATGCACTGGGTAAAGATGTGGAGCATATCTTTACCTCCTTTATGGGATTGAAATACATAAGAGAGACAAAGATGTCTGAGGGGCATGTCTGCGCAATCCCGGCCAACTGGCGCCTTGGGAAGAAGGCTCTCGATATAGACATTGTGAACGACATAGGAAAGCTCTGATAAGAAGGCGCCGGGGGCGCTCTTTCTTAATTTTTTTATCTGATATCAGAGAATTCTTTAACTATACTGCACCATAGAGTAGTATTTGGGGCATGCGAACTTAGCTCTTCTTGTGCTTCTTTTCCAACGCTTCCAATTCTTCCTGTGTCATTTTCTGGGACTGAGCGACAAAATCAGTAACCTTCTTGTAAGTGCCAGAGCTGAAGATTATTGGAACTGCCTCTTTCCTGACTTCTGAGTGCAAAACTTCCCCTATTATCATCATCTTGCTGCCTATGTTTTCATGACGTATTACCTTGCATTCCAGATTCAGTGCTGCTCCCTTTAGCATTGTAACATTTATCTCCTTTGCACCATAGAATTCTACGCCAAGCTCCTTAAGCATTGATATCTTGTTAATGTCCTTGCCACTCCTGCTTCCGGATATGCTTGATATGCCATTGTGCTCTTCTGCAGCTATGTTTACTCCAAAGACATTTGTCTCGAGTATATTCTCTGCTGTTGCAGAGCTCATGCCAATGTTTATCATTACAAGCCATGGGAAATATGAAACGACATGAGTCCATTCAGCTGCCATTATGTTCTCTCCATGCTTTCCGTTGCTTGTTATGAGTCCGACATTTGTTACAAATTTCTTAGCTTCGTCGCTTCCATATTTAAGGTCCATTCTCTCACCATCGATAATTTAGGATAATCAATTGATTATGCAGTAATATATTGCAGTAAAGGTTTTTATTTATATAGGGCATCCTATATTTATCATGCCTAAGTGTGTCGTCAAATATTCTGGCCGGGTATTGCGATAAAGCAGGTTGACGCAAAGGAGATCGCAAAAGTTATTTCTTTCTGAACCTAGCATTAAGATTCAGAAAGTTCTTTATCATTTTTGCAACGCTTTCGGCAGCATATGGCAAATTCACTAACGCCTAAAAATTAGTAAATTCTGAAATTTATTTATAGTAAGATTTTTATGGAATTAGTGGGATACAATACAGGTAACACTAGAATAGGTATGTGCAAGACTTCCTATTGCTGCCGCGATGTTAGCTGCTACAATTCCATCAGAAGGAAGTGAGTCGGATCCTATAACTATCTGAACTACAGGCTGTCCTGCATTATTTATGATGGGTATATTCTGGAATGAGATGCCCGCAAGTGAACTGTTATTATTTGAAGCTATAGTGAATAAATCCTGCACAAATTGATCTCCAGCCTGAACGGTTCCATTAGCAGAGTAACCTGCTATCAATATCCGAGTACTACCATAAGCTTGGACTATGTTGCTGTTTGAGGTGGGGCTTATTCCATTCTGTTTTTCTATCTGTTGACTTATTAGATTACCATGACCCCCCGATTCGGTGCCATTACCGACAGATATTAAAGTAGTGCTTGGATTTGCCTGAGAATCGAACACAACAAGAGGAGTTACTGCTGTGTTGAGATTATTTGGCACTGCTGCAAGAGTAGTTGAAGGCGTGCACTGAGTATTGTTCAGACTGCTGCTCAGACTGGCAATTGTATTGTTATCTGAAGTTAGTTGTGTCTTTAGATTATTGTTTTCACTTTGTAGATTGCCTACATTGGTTTGTAAAGCATTGCTATGGTTGGTCGCTACAATATAAAGTAAAGACAATACAATCAATATTAATGCTAAGCACCCGATTATTGCTTTAGTTAATGTGCTTGATTTAGTAGGGATTTCGCCATCTCCTTCCATAATACCACTAGTAATTAATAGCTAAATGCTAAGTACATTTTTAGAATTACAGTAAAAGTTTAATAAATGTATGCTCCGCCCTCTCAAAAACGATGATTTTGATGAAACTTTTTCCAAAAGTTTCTTTTTCGAACCCTGAGCTGCGTCTTCAGAAATGGACGCCTTGGCCGGGATTCGAACCCGGGTCGCAGCCGTGACAGGGCCGCATGCTGGTCCACTACACTACCAAGGCACTCTATAAATAGCACTAATTATTTGTTAGCAATAATATTAAACCTTTATATGGGTTCAGGAATCAAACTATCTTGAAAATACGTATCTTTCTCCTCCTGTAAGCAGATGCATAGATATTCTTGAGATGGATTCTGCATCTACCTCCATAGCAGAAGGAAGTGGAGCAACAAGCACCCTGCCTTCTTCCAGTTCTACATCATAACCATTGTTTTGTATCACAACACGCTCCCCAGAGGATCTTATTCTAAGAACAGCCGGATCAGTAAGCTTGATCTCTCCATAAGAATTAATCCAGAGAGTAGATGGAGAGATGTTGCCATGTACATTTCCTGCCTTTTTAAGGTCTTGGCCCAGCTCGGTTAGCTGCTCAGCCAAAGCAAGACCCTCTTTTCCATTGATCTCTCTTGACATTAATACCTCGCCGAGAGTCCTTCCCTCTATCGGTTCTATATAATATCCAACAGTCCTTGACATCGCATCTCTCGCAACACCTGTTGGGGGTGGAATATGTTTTGGGCTTGACATCCCTAAAGAGGTCTGTGCGCAAAATGCACTCTCGTTTGAAAAGTCAGTATCGCTATCACTCCTAAATAACCCCACATATGTACTTTCTCTTGTGCTGATTGAGGATGCTACACCATGAACCTCTCTCCAGAGAATGCTGAAGAAAGAAGAAGAAGTATTGCCTTGTTCGGTAAGGGAGAATTCATCTCCAGATTGGTATGCGAAACCAATTACATAAAGTTTCCTTAACGAGGCTTTTATAGCATCGATGCCTATGCTGTTCTTCATCTTGGAGTCAAGATCTTCTGCAGAAGACTTTTTTGAATCATGCATGAATGCAAGCACTTTGGCTTCTGTAGAGGAGATCATTACAGAATATACCATAAAATCACAATCAATCAGATAATGATTAAAATATATACTTTCCGTGTAAACTACCCACCAGTAAGGGTGTGAGCTTTCCATAAGTTGATGAAAATGTCGCACTGTAACAATCAGTTCAGCAATCGCATCTGGATGGATTATGTCGTTTACGGGAACTCTCCTATTGGAAATCTGAAGAGCAATATGGTTAGTATCGTCTCTCCGATCCGATAAGGACTTTGTGGCAATATTAAGGCCTGCATTTCTATTGGAGTTCATGACAACTCTGCATTCCTTGCATCTGAACAAGGCATATTTTCTATCGACATGTTCTTTTCTGATAGTAGCACGGCAGAAAGAGAACTTAGAGGCATGCCGCGCATCAATGATACTCGGAGTAATGTTTTGTCAAAGATAAACAACAATTCTATTTCGCGGATAGATTCACAATCCAATAAAAGCATATTCATATCAAAAATTTTACAGTTGCGTGGAACATTGAATTTGGAGGTAATTCCCCTGGATTTATCTTTGCTTCTCCAAACAGACATAAACTTGAACATTGAATCCTGTTCTTGCTTTGAATTCAGCAGGAGTCTTTCTATGGAAATCCGTAAAGACATTGCAGAAATGCTTATCTTCTCAAAGTACCTTGTAGCCAAATCTAAAGAAATAGGAAAAGAAGAAGTAAAAGAAAGACACCGTACGGTGTTCGATCCGATAATTATATGGTCTTAGTTATAGTATACGTCCCCTATATAGTTGCCTCCTTTGTATATGTACGCACTCTCATAAGAACCATTTGAGAGATAGTAAACTTCAGCACCATTCGAGAGCGAAATTGATATGTACTGATAACCACTTCCGGATTCATTCTTTGCTGTGCCCAAAGAGACATCTCCATTCAGGACAGATGCAGCCTGATTCAGTATTATCGATGTATCTACAGTATATCCGTTCGCCACATAGACGCTTACGCTTGCATTAGGAGTAAGCCCTACAGCATAATTCTCTACCTGCTGTTTCATGCTATCGAGCACTCCTGCTATTTGGCTATTCTGGTAGGAGGGTTGTACTTCTGTGAAGTATACTTCTCCAACATAATTCCAGTTAGGAGTATATACTAATGCCGAATAATAAGAGCCATCATAACCCCCTGAAAAAGATATCGAGTATCCACTTGAAGACTGTACATAGTAATTCTGGTAGCCATTATAAGAGTCATTATACACTCCAGCGGCATTATTATTTATCATGCTTGCTGCCTGTTGCAGAACCACTGCCATTTTACTGGAGTACGAACTGTTAGACAGTGAGATGCTGACATTATATCCAGAATAAGTCGGTATTAAACCTACGTTAGATTGTAATACACTATTAGACATTCCGTTTAATACCGTGCCTGCTGGTTGGTTTGCTGCATTGAGCAAAGGAATAGATCCTAAAGCAAAAACGGCCATCATGTACACTAGAGTCTGTATTTTCATATAATCGGAATATCTCTTGTTTTTGGTGATATATGAGCTTTGTGCTGCATGAATAGATAAATATATAAACATTTCCTAGATGGAGTGCTGTGGGAGTTGACATTTACATTCAATCGCCTCGCCGATCCCAATATCCTTAGATAACATACCTAATCGCATATGCAGGGAGACAACAAAAGATATGCGTCGATACCTTTTCCAAGAACCCTATGGATTGATAATCTCTAAAATTCCTCTCTTGTTTTATCACAAGTGCAACGACATATTTTGCGAATTTCTTCGTATGGCCATATCTCTGCACTATGACACGGGCCTCCGCCCAAACCTTTACTGTTTTATCATATATATTTCTATTGACGGTTTCATGGCTGTCAACTCCTGGCGATGCAACCAAACCTCTAAGAGACTCTATGCTAACCTGTTTCCGAAGATAAAAAGAAAAAGAAAATTCATATTCATTTGGATGAAAAGAGTATTGATATGCCAAGCCCCTACGTTCACTTTCATTCTGCGATTGAAAGCTGTAGATTTTTCCGCTATGATATTATAAATGGAAATCCCGTTGGAGAGATTTGAACTCCCAGCCTGCCGGTATCTTTCTTGAAGCTCATCAAGAAACTTTTCAGACTACAGCCGGCCGCTCTGCCATTGAGCTACAACGGGGTGACATTACATATTTTACAATTAGAAATACTATTTATATAAATATGGTTAAATATTAAAGACTATGTCTAAAAACAGGGAGAATATAAAAGTAAAGGAATCCTCGAGGATGAGGAGCAACCCTGCCCCTGATAAACCAGATGTTCAGAAGAAAGAATCCGCAAAGAAGAAGGAGCGGAGAGAATCCAAATTGGTTCCTATATCCTTCTATTGGATCAAGGATTATATTAGGCAATTCCTGAGGAACAAAAATTTTCCGGATGCGATGGCTGCGACTTTTGCCGTTGCAAGCGTGGCAATCGCTTTCCCATTATTTCCGCTGCCGGTATTGATAGCATTGCTGGCTATAACGTTTGTAATAACGATATTCAGCCCGCTCTTGGGGCTTATGGCGTTGCTTTTTGAGACATTTCCGATGTTTATATACCAATCCCCGCTCCTGGCATGGATACTTACAATATTCATAACAATCTCACTCTTCCTTGGATACAAGCATTATAGGACAATAACGCTGATTTACCTTCTTGCAGTGCTTCCACTTTCCTATCTTGGATACCTCCTTGAATTCCCTGCGCTTATTGTTGGAATACTTTTCATAGGGCTTAAGAGGGGAAGCATTGCAGCAATAGCAACAGTGCTTATAGTTGCGATGCTTTCAGGGCTTACTGGAATACAGAACACAGGTCCAATAGTGTACAATGCAAGCTCTGCGCACGCTATCCTTGCAAAATCAGAAGTTGCCTCGTTATTTGTTCCAAGCAAAGCAGTAGCCACTCTCGGAGGAGTCCTGCCTGCTCTCTCAAACTCTATCTCAAACTTCTTCAGCTTCAGCGTCTCATCACACATATTTGATGGATTCGCACTTGCATTCACTGCACTCTCGTATGATTGGATAATGACAGGCATACAGGCATTGATATGGCTTTTTGTTGTCTTCTCGATAAGCAACTACGTAATAAAGAGCAGGTCACCGTATAAGGGGGCCGAGTCAAGCATATTGGGAGTCATAATACCTATATCGTATATAGCAATCTCATATATTACCACCACCCCTTACACAATGTATATATTATGGAGCTTTGTGATCACTCCCTTCGCAATATTCTCTCTTGAGATAAATAACATTGACGTTGTAAGGGCCCTTGAAGTCATGAAGCAGGACTTCCTTGGAAAGTTTGGGGAATCTTTTGAGGAATTTTCCACAGGATCCAGGGAGACACTCGACGACATAGCTAATTACAACGAGACAAAAAAGGAGCTCAAGGAAGCGATACTCGCACCGATAGAGCATAGGGAGATATCTGGAGCATATAATGTCAAACCCACAAAAGGCATTCTTCTCTTCGGCCCTCCGGGAACAGGTAAGACATTGCTGATGAGAGTAATATCAAACGAGATACGCGCCCGCTTCTTTTATATCAAGACATCTTCTATACTATCGCCATATTCTGGAGAGGGCGCACAGGTTCTTGCAAAAATATTTAACACTGCGAAGAAGAACAAGCCTGCTGTCCTGTTCTTTGATGAGATAGATGCGATAGCAGGCAGTAGGGAGATGCAGGAGAGCGAGAGCACAAGGCAGCTTCTCTCCACTTTACTGAGTGAGATGGACGGATTCCAGAAGAGCGAGGGAATAGTTGTCGTAGGAGCTACTAATATACCACATGTGCTCGACCCGGGAATAATGAGGCCCGGAAGGTTTGATAAGATAATATATATGCCTCTGCCAGACAAGAAAGGCAGGGAAGAGATATTCAGGTATTACCTGAAGAAGCTGCCGGTAAGCGATAACATAGACTACCAGAGGTTATCTGAGCTTACTGAAAGATTCTCCGGCGCAGATGTCAAGAGCATATGCGATGAATCTGCAAGACAGGTTGCTGATGTTGCAGTAAGCCAGGTCAAAGTACTTAAGATAACAACAGATGATCTAATAACCAATATCAAAAGGACAAAGCCTTCAACATCGCTTAGCCAGATCGAGACTTACAACAATTTCAGGCTTGATTACGAGAGAAGGTCGCATCCGGAAAAGGTTATCAGGGACCAGAATGCCATTATAATAAATGATGTCGTCGGGCTTGATGAAGCAAAGAATGCGCTGAAGGAAGCTGTGGAGATGCCGCTACTGCACCAGAACATGATTAAAAAGTATGATATATCCGCTATTAAAGGCATTCTTCTCTTCGGCCCTCCGGGAACAGGTAAGACAATGCTGATGAAAGCGGTTGCAAATGAAATGGGTGATATTAGCATGATAGTCATCTCGGGCCCTGATGTACAGATGGCTGGAGCTGAGAATGCGACATTGGCCATAAAGCAGATATTCGAAAGGGCGAAGGAGAATGCACCAAGCATACTCTTTATTGATGAAATAGATGCGATAGTTCCTTCGCGAGAAGGAGCCAGCGAGACAGGATTGCAGATGACAAGCCAATTTCTGCAGGAGATGGATGGGATAAAGGAATCTAGCGGAATAGTGATTGTTGGAGCAACAAATAGGCCCGATGCTCTTGATTCTGCGCTTCTCAGGGCTGGCAGGTTTGATAAGCTCATCTTTGTACCGCCACCAAATCAGGATGAGCGGGAAAGGCTGTTCGAGAAGTATCTTAAGAAAGCCCCGATTGCAAAAGTGGAGTTTGCAGAGCTTGCAAAGGAGACAGATGGATTCACAGGAGCTGATATAGCTAATCTCTGCAGGGAGGTAAAGATGAAAGTTATGGAGAATGCGATAAAAGTCTCTGAAGAAAGAGAGATCATGATGGAAGATATACTTCTTGCAATGAAAGAGATCAGGCCATCAGCGCCTGAGAGCGAGATCCTGAGGTATAAAGAATTTATATCAAGATACGGGAAGAGATGAATTCCTTGCAAAGACGAGATATGCGGTGTGCCATATTCCTTTTGTGGAAGGCCTAGTCCCCTCTTCCCTTACTAGCATGTCCCTTACGATCGCTTCTATCGCGTGAATGTCGGTAAATCCAAGAGCGTTAAGCTTTGCAGCGAACCTGCTGGCCTGCTCAGTATGGGGAAGGTATCCAACAACCACACCATCTTTCTTGAGTGCCTTCTTCGCATGCCTTAGTGCCCTCTCTGATGATGGCAAGTCTAATGTTACAAGATCGACTTCCCTCTCGGATATGCCTTTGGTAATGTCCTTGTTCTTGAATGTTATATTGTCCAGAGAAAGAATCTGCCTGTTTTTTTCAGCTATCTTCAGGAAATCCTCCCTGACTTCGTAGCTATAGACATGCTTGCATATCCGCGCGAGGCTGAGTGCCAGCCATCCACTTCCTGTTCCCGCATCAACGCAGACACTATCCTTACTCACGCAGGAATAAGCGATTATCATGCCTATGTCCTTTGGTAGGATCACCTGCGGTCCTCGCTTCATCTTCCTGTATATCTCAGGATAGACAAAAAGTGAGATTCAAAACACCATGCTTCAGGAACTTATGGTGCCCTGCTCTTTTGTGTAAAGCCTTATCTCAGTATGCTTCTTTGGCATAGGGTTGGCTCTCACACCATACACTGCGCTTATTCCCTTTTGTATTGAGAGTTCTACAAGGCGCTGAGTGATGACACCGTCAAGCACTATCGCATATACATCGTTTGAGTCTTGAACTGCAGTCAGTAGCTCGCGAATTGGGATCTCTTTCACGACATTTCCAGTACTGTCGTATAGCCTGCTTCTCAATGTTCCAGAAAGCTCATCCAGACCGCTAAGCAGTTGTGTCAGAACCATGCTCTCCAAAGCAGGCTTCGGCTGCGGCGGGGCGGGCTTCTTGTATCTCTGCGGCTCGATGTTTTGTATCGATGCTTCCGAGTCTTCGCCGGAATTTCCAGCGCTTCCTATTATTTTAAGCTCAGGTTGAGGCTCTGGAGCAGAATCAGGTAATTCTGGATTGTTTTGAGGTAAAGGCTGCTGTTGCTGCTCCCTACTCTGGTAATTGTGATCGTTGTGCTGTTGGAAGTTCTGGTGCTTCTCATACTGCTGCTTTTTTCTGCTGCCGGTGTACTGATCGAGAGGCGTCTTTGTTCTTATTGCTTTTATTATCTCTTTTCTTGTAAGATCCTCAACTTCCTTTCCGTCAGGAGCCTTTGCAACAAAGTCTATCTCTGTGTTGTTCATCAAGGTCCTCAATATAAGTTCTCCTCCCCTGTCTCCATCAAGGAAGACGGTAACCTCTTTCTGCTCTGCAAGAGTTATTATCGTTTTTGGTATGTTATTTGTCGCTCCGCCTACTGCCACTACGTTGGTTATATCATTCCTAAGAAGGTTAAGTACATCAGCCCTTCCCTCAACAATGACCAGCTCGTCGCTCTTGCCAACGTCAGGACCTGCGGGCAGATGCTCGGGACCATATGCTATTATCTCGCTTGCCCGTACCTCGGACTGGACCTTCTCTGCTATCTCCTTGCTGTCAGGGATCTCTGTGTTTAAGAGCTGCTTGACGAGATCCTTTGCTCGTGATAAGATCTTTCTTCTCTTCTCCGACCTTGTATCTTCTACCTTATCTACAGAAAACTGCGCTTCGTATGGGCCGACTCTGTCAACAGATTCTACAGCTGCAGCAAGTATACATGTCTCTATCCTGTCAAGTGAGGCAGGAAGGAATAACTTTCCCGAAGTCTTGCTTCCTGAAGGGAGAAGCTCTATCTCTATCCTGCCTATCTTTCCATTCTTTTGGAGTTCCCTCAGGTCTAGATCATCTCCAAGAAGACCCTCAGTCTGGCCGAAGACAGCACCGATTATGTCGGGCTTGTCCACAGAACCATCAATCACAAATTTTGCTTCTACCATGTATTTTACTATGTCTAAATATGTCTTTGCCATATTAATCAACTATTTAATATTTCTTCTATCGGCTTTAGGATCTGCTCAACAGAGGTCAAATTTAGCGCCTTAAGCAATCTCTCCCCGAGATGCTCATCAAACTTGAGATCTTTTTCAAGCAGCTTCCCTTTAAGCTGTTCTGTCCTGAATTCACCGCTCTTGTCATCATCCATTATTATAAAAATAGTGCATCCTTCTGGCAGCTTCTCAAGCACATTATCAACATCTCCCATTAAAGTACCATATGTCAGTGCTTCTATGCCAAGCTTGCGGAAAACCTCTATGTCATGTTTCCCCTCAACTACAACGACTCCGCTACGGAGCTCTTCCAGAAGCTTTGTAAGGCGCTTCTTTCTATCTGACTCTTTTTCTGACTGCAGCACGACATCACTAAGAAATAGTTGCCACTAACTTATGTTTAATGTGCCAGCGATCTTCTTATTAATAGTATAAAATATCATTAACACACCAGTTATGCAACTTTTTGATAATTACTTTACTAACAAAAAGATTAATAAACATATTCTAGTATATTGCTGGAGGCAGCTTTTCGGATGATATATAGTATATGATTATATGGAGCTCCAAAACATTGCAACATTTTTAATACGTGCTTGCGTATAATAAGCATGCGCAGGTACATGAAGGGTGCTAGAAGCGAGAGAGAACTCCTCAACACATTTTATGGGATGGGCTACTCGGTCATAAGGGCTGCAGGAAGCGGGGTAAATGCATTGGGACCCGATATACTTGCCATTAAGAAAGGGATCTGCCTCTCATTTGAATGCAAGGCCTGGGAGAAGAGCAGCCTCAGCCTTGATGATGACCAATTCCTTAAGCTCCTTGAGTGGGAAGAAAACTCTGCCTCAGATACATATATAGCGTGGAGAATGAACGGTGAAGGCTGGTTTTTCATAAAGCTCAGCGAGATGGAGAAGGGAAATGGGCATTTCAACATAACTAAGAAGAAGGCAATGGGGATAAACAGGAGGCTGGAGCATTTACTGAAAGTAGATAGCTCTTCAAGCCTCAGCTAATTATGAAATCTATTACCACTTCAACCTCCCTTGCAGAATAGGGCCGCGCTATCCTCTCGCCGATGAACTTCACGCTTCTCCTTTTTGAGAAGAAAAACGCATGTACTTTCTCTTTTAGGTCCTTGAATGGCTCTTCGTTGCCTGAGAAGGAATAAAGATGTACAATGCATACCTTCGCAGCCACTGTACTAAGCGCGTTGAGAAATTCCATGGAGCTCGTTGGGAGAGGCATTATTACGCGATCCGCGAATCCCGCATATTTTTTGGCCTTTTTCCTGGCGTCCCCGCATTCTACAACTACATTTCCAACCTTGTTAAGGCGAATATTCTCTTCCATGTACCCGCACGCGCTTTTGTTCAATTCGATTGCTATGATATTAGAAGACCTGTGCGACTTCGCAAGCTCTATTGCAAATGGGCCTACGCCAGCAAACATAACGATCACCTTCTCCCCATCCTTTGAGATAGAAGTTATGCGCTTTCTCTCGAAGGCAAGCCTCGAGGAAAAGAAGGTCTTTCTGACATCGAATCTGAAGAGAGAGCCATTCTCCTTATAAGTAGATATGTAATTCCTTCTTCCCATCACATAGATGTGCTTTCTCGTCCTATACTTTCCGCTTATTGGTCCTCCCTTCCTCAACACGGTACCTACTCCCTTATTCTCTGCCATTATCCTTGATGCAAGAGCCCTGGCAGCGCTTCCGGTGGCATCTATCACAGCGATGTTTCCAAGTATATCGTAGCTTTTCGAGAATCGCTCCCCGTCTTTTGGGATAACCAATTCCTTCTTTTCTCGTACCGCTTCAAACTCCATTTTTGACAGTGATGCTCCAAGTTCCACTAGCTTTTCCTTAAAGTCCTTGCTTCTCAGCGTTTTCTTTGAAGCATTGCCAGCAATAGGAAAGTATATAAATAAGTTTCTTCTCATTAGGGTATGGTTTTTATCCAGTAGCGAACGCTTTTTTAAAAAATCTTTGAGTTTTTCTGCGTTTTGGAGCCTTGCTCTGATTGCTAGCATGAAAATCACAATAAGTTTATATAATTAAAACTGTCAGGACTAAATGCATTTTGAGTGGTCTGATGTATTTCATAGTAAGAGTGACTTCAAGCCAAGAGAAGATTACTGCAGATATTCTAGAGAATAAGATAATCAAGCAGGGTCTTCCGATATACGCTATAATACTCCCGCATGGCATGAGAGGTTACTTGATAATAGAAGCTGAAAATGAGCTTACATGCAGGGAACTAATAATGAACGAGCCGCATGTCAAGGGAATGCTTGTATCGCCTCTTGGAGAGAGCGAGCTTGACAAGATGCTAGTGGCAAAGCAGACAGTCCAGAAGGTAGATGTCAACGACATAGTAGAGCTTCTCTCGGTTCCTTTCAAAGGATATAAGGCAAGAGTAATAAAAGTTGACTCTGCAAAGGATGAAATTACTGTAGAGCTGATGGATGTAGCGGTACCAATACCTGTCACAATAAAAGCTAATACTGCAAGAATTATAGAAAAAGCAGAATCGGTGTGAATATGAGCGAAGTAATAATCAATGGTTTGATTGAGGGAGGGAAGGCGACAAACGGGCCCCCTTTTGGACCTGCTCTGGGGCCTCTCGGGATAAATATCAATAACGTAGTCAGCGAGATCAACTCAAAGACTGCAGCTTTTGCAGGAATACGCGTTCCGGTCAAGGTGATTGTAGAGACCTCAAACAAGAGCTTTGTTGTTGAGGTTGGATCCCCACAGACAAGCGCCCTAATAATGAGGGAGCTTGGCATACAGAAGGGAGCAAAAACGAAAGAGGAGGTTCCTGGAGACATAACAATGGAGCAGGTAACAAAGATTGCGAAATCTAAGGAAGCATCCCTCTATGGAGAATCACTTAAGGATAGAGTAACTCAGGTCCTTGGAACATGCGTCAGCATGAATATAACATGCGAAGGAGGAAGCGCAAAGGAAGCGATAAAGAAAGTTAAGAAGGGAGAGATTGAAGTTAAGTAGTTCTTGACCAATACCATCCTATCCTTCTTTCTCTCTTCTTTAACTCGTAGAGTTCTTGGAAAAGATCTCAATATATGTTTTCTTGTCTCATTACATATGCGATTAGGTGTGTTATCTAAGGATATTGAACTTGACGAGGAGATGTAATGTACATCTCAACTCCTTAATGGGAGATAATGGGACTGGAATAAATTCGTTTGGAAAGATTGGGAATAATAATCATTAGTTTTGTCTGCCCCAAACCTTGATGCAGATTGGCTTTTTATTACTTGCTTTCCTCAGTTAAGAGGATGGACAAAAGAACAGAGCTTTATATTGCGAAAAGATACGTTGCATTTGTTTTTGCGATGTTGGCAGTGTTAGGTTATCCTGCGACAATGTTTTTTGAGGTAAAACAAAGAAACCTTCTTCTTTTGGAAGTAATAATATTTATCATCGGAATAGGCATAGTGGCGTACATAGCTAGGAGTAGGAAGAAAAACAGTAGTAGGGAATTAAGGAAGCAGATCCGAACCATTGCCTTTCTGTTAGCAATAGACACTGCGCTTCAGTTCTTTTGCGTTGTTCTTACGATACACCTTGCCGTCTTTGTAGACATGATCTACATAACTGTAGGATTTATGGCAGTGATATTAAACTTAGTGAGCGGAGAGGCGGTGAATTCATTCATGAGCAGGCATTTGCCCGACTCTGCCAGAAAAAGAGCATGGACTTACATGATTATACTGCTTTTATTATCGAATGTGGCTGCAGTTAATAGGGATATAAGTAATCCAAATGTGATAATCCCGATAGATGAAATTATCATAATACTTGTATCATTTGTTCTACTCTGGCTTGTAAGGTTCGTATCATTATCAACGAAGAAAAGGTTGGTTAAAAGAGACAGATGGATTGCCACGCTTGTATTGTTTGGGCTGTATTCTTGTTTGATATGATAAATAATGGAGCTGGAATAAATTAGTTTGGAGACATTGGAGGCCTCATTACCCTGGGATTGATGCTTCTAACTGTTTTTATGTAAATCGCAATTTTGAGGTACTGCTGTAACAATATATAAATACCTTTACTCAAAAGCTTAAATTGGGTAGAGAGGGAGTATATGGCTGCTAATCCAAAACAAAAGAAGGGCATTGCACTTCATCCTGATTTTAAGATAGAGAATATAGTAGCCAGTGCTGACCTTGGAGTTGATCTTGACCTTTATGGAATAGCTAAGGTTTCAACAGATGTTGATTATGAGCCTGAGCAATTCCCTGGAGCGATATGCAAGATCCATGAGCCTAAGACAGCTTTGCTGCTCTTTAAGAATGGCAAGATAATTTGCACAGGGGCAAAGACAGAAGAGGATATAAGAAGGGCAATAGATCAGGTAATAAAGATAGTGAAGAACTTTATCCTGATGCAAAATCAGCCGAAGCCAAAAAAAGCAAGCAGATCGAAGTAATATGCACTGTGTCGTGTAAAGCATTATCATAATTCTTTATTCGGTAGCCACTTCCATAATGGAACAAGTGCTATTTTCTTCCCTTCTGTTACAATACTACCATCATAATCCCACATGACTATGAGGAGATTCTTGCATCTCAGTTCTTTAGAAGCCATTACTAGCGATGTTATTTCCCTGTCTTCAATTGCTTCGCGGCTTGTTGCGTAAGTAGCTTGGATTAGCTTAGTGATTTCTCTACCTTCCTTAATAACCTAACCTCGCCAAATGTGATTCCTACCTCTAATCCTAATGCGTGATGCAGTTCGCCAAAACGATTTTACCAGCGCAGATTCAGGTCTTTTGTACCGTATTTATCCAGAAAATCACCGAATATTCTCAGTATTTGAGGAGAAATGTTGCTGACAGGGGTGAATTTGAAGGCATTATCCGACTTTACAATGGTCACTGTCAAATTTATCAGGGATTTTTTGAGTAGCTTTACATTCTTGTCGATGGAAATCTTCGCAGAAAACAGTGTCTAGACTATCACAGATGTGTTGTGCCACAAGACGGTAATTGACAAGGTCTGAATAATCCACAATAAAAGCAATACGCCAGATTAATTAAAACTTTTTAAAGTATCCGTGTACCTCAAAACGACATCTATTATATCACATCACAAGGGAAATATTAGTGGACTCGGCGGGATCGCGCCAGCGACCTCCAGCTTGCAAAGCGGACGCTTCAAGCTTTTGCCGTCGTTTTCTCTAGCCATTCAAGCCACCGTAGATTTTATTTTTGTTTAATGCGAACATCTGTGTTCCGCACACAGATTATAGCGCGTTTAGAAATATAAACAGATACGGTGCAAATCTAGCCGTAACCGCACCCAGTGTTTTTGATGAAGCTTTTCGTAAAAAGGTTTCACATATTCCCCCTTCTTATGTCAGGGCCCATTCCCAGAACGGCAGATACACTATCTTTATTCCATCTACATTTTCACTGCCATCGTAATCATAAGTAATTATGATTCCTTCCTTAAGTTTAAGCGCCTTTGCAGCTTCAACTAACGCTGAAGTTTCCCTGCCTTTTACATCAATGCTAGAAAGTTCATAACATACTTGTATTAGTTTAGTAGGTTTCCGACCAACAATGAAATCAATCTCCTTACCAGATTTCAGTTTTAGATAATAAATATTGTCTGATACTTTTTTTCTTCTGAGCAACTCGATAAACACCGCATTTTCAAGTGCCCTGCCCTTGTCTATATCTGTAAATAATTTTGATAATCCAACATCAACAATGTAACTCTTTACTTGCCTGGCAAAACGCTTTCTCGGGCTTTTTAAGTATTGTTCCAAGATTTCAGCAAAGAATACGGATTTAGAGTATTCTAAAAAATTAAGAATTGTAACCCTGCTAATCTCAAAACCCATACTGTTGAAATAATTCTGGGTCTTTGTTGAGCTGAAATACGTTGAATAGTTACTAGCAAGTATCTTAAGGAAAATGTTTAATGCTCCAGTTTCCCTCAAGTTATACCTCTTTATTATGTCCCTAAAGAATATTGCGTCAAAGTACGATGATAAAAGATCCATTTTTCTTGTAGTATTATTTGAAAGTATAACTTCTGGAAAAGAGCCGTATTCAAGAAATTCGTCTAGTGCTTTTAGTACAGTACCTTTCTTTGAAGAAAATTTTATACTGCTCATTCCTGCGGTTATACCTCTCGATTTTAGCATCTCGCTAAAAGAGAATGGATAAACAGTATAGGAAAGATTTCTGCCTGCAAGCGCTGTTGCTATTTCGCTGCTAAGTAGCTCTGATGACGACCCCGTTATTATAATTCTGTACTTCTTAGTGTCGTATACCTTCCTTATCCATTTATCCCAATTCTCCACGTTTTGAATTTCGTCTAAGAACAGATATACGATTCCCCCTATGGGATTAAATATTTGCGAATGTGCGATTAGAAGATTATCCATGTCTGTTGCTTTAGTAGCTATTAGGCGCTCATTCTCAAAATTAACATAAATAATATTGTCTTTTGTTACCTTCCTTTTCATTAGCTCTTTAATGTGCTGAAACATTAAGCTTGTTTTACCAGAACGCCTTACACCAGCAATGACAATTACTTTATCTGCGTCTAAATCTAGCATAATTTTCCTTTCTATGACTTCTGGGAGTTTCATCTCTTTCCAGAGAGTAAGCACATACTTAAAGTCATCAATTCTAGCCATACTTGTATAGTATGCTATACCTATTTATATATTTTACGTTTAGTATACTGTACGTAAATAAAAGAGTTCCGAATGTAACTGCAGCTACTGTGGAGCGCTACGTCGATAAACATGAATATTCAAAGTACATATCTGGCGGCGGGGACATCAAAGCAAAATGGGGCGATTCATGTAACTGCCATCGAAGCATCGGGCCTTGGTCCGAGGTAGTTCACCATCGACTTCTTGGAAGGAAAGAGAAATGGGGTTATCAAAGGCATATACCATACTTGCAGATATGCATAACAAACTCGAAATTACAAGACCTATGAAAACGAAGGTGTCTAAGTTCCATTCAAGGAAATTCTCTGTTATACGTAGTGATGCGTTTGCGAAAGAGATACTGAGTAGTATAAAGAACAGAGAAATAAAACAAGTGAGGCCGTATTTCTGGCGGATTTTGCTTCGAATTTTTGAAAATTCCGTCCGCACTAAAAATTCGTTATATTTATAAGCAAAACGGCTCAATTAGAAATACCCTTAGTGTGTTTCCAACATCTTGGAATGAATATATAGTATATAAATAAGACTTGGATAAGATAATGAAAACTTCAAGACTCTCAGTACTACATGGAATCTGGTTCGAGGAGGAAACAGGAGGATTATTCTTTCTCTGAGTAGAAACATCATTATCAAAAAAACGGAAGGATCGTATCCATCCGCGTACACTCGCTTCTAAAGCTCTTGCCACTGCCGTTTCAAGTCTATATCCACTCATTTCAGACAGCATACTGCCCAAGAAGTTGGTGCTCAGACTTCCAAGTTCCAAAACAGAACCTCTTCCATCACCGCAGCTTGAAGGCATTGTAGAATATGATGAAGAAGATGCAGAAGAATTTGCAGAATGGAAGGTTGAAGGTATTGTGCTCCCTGCGGACTGTGCAGCAGAAGTGCTTAAGGACAGTGCAAGGCTTGAAGACATGCTTAATGCAGTGCGCGGACGGGACTTGCTTCTTTTTGTCTACGCGAGAGACTTCGCGCTAAGACTTCTGGCAAACAAGAGATTTCTTCCTTCAGTTCAGGATAAGAACGGAAAGATTACATCCATATGGCTTCCGTTGATTGATAGAGAAGAGGAGAGGCTGGAACTGAGCGTAATTGAAGGGGCGATGCCACAAGCGTGCACCTCTGCACAGCCAGATAAGATCGGTTCCGAACTTCTTCGCGGCTTCATTAGGAATTTCATTGATCTGATGTGCAGGAAACTTGCTGCAGATAGCAAAAAGGTAGATGCAAATGAAGGATATGAAGACTCAGTAAGATGGGCTCTCGCGCTTGGCGACAGAAACCCCGCCTTATCCTGCAATTCAGAGAGCCTTGTCTGCAAGGCAATATGGGAATGGAGCTCCAGAATACTCAAGTCGTCGGAAGGCGAGTTCAGACTCTGCTTCAGAATAGATGATGTTGGAGAAGTACTCCGGCTAAGCACTCTTGCACAGTCGAGAAAAGATCCGAGCCTTGTGGCCGATCTCTCAGACAGCAAGTTAATATCGGCAGGGAGATTCGGTGGTGAGACGGAGGGAATGATGCTACACATGGGCTTCGCTTCTAGGCTTTCTCCCCTCGTAGAACGAATTCTGCATATGCAAAGGCCTGGAGGTTTGGTGCTTTCGCCCTCTGAAGCTTACGACTTCCTCGATCGTCATGCGCCTTTGCTTGCACAGAACGGATTTGGCGTTATGGTGCCTGACTGGTGGAAGGAGCGGAGGAAATTGTTGGGCATGAAGGTTATTGCAAGACCGGCTAATGTTCCAAAACCTTCAGGAGGAATGTTCGGCATTGATGCGCTTCTTGATTATGATTTGGAGATCATGAGTGGAGGGCGAGAGCTCGAGAAAGAGGAGATCGAGAGGCTTCTATCGCTTGATGTGCCTCTTGCAAGGCTTGATGGCAGATGAATTGAGATAGACAAGGAGAAGATCAAATCCGCCCTAAGACTTATTCATAAAAAAGGTAAGCGCTCCTCATTCAGGGATGTGATGAAGCTTGGAAGCGATGGAGGCCTCCCCATTGTAGAGTATGAGGGAGAGGGCTGGGTTGGAAAGCTTTTTGGAGACACAGAGCGTTTTACCCCACTTAACCAGCCCAGGGCATTCGCTGGCACTTTGAGGGAGTATCAGAAGTTTGGTTTCTCATGGCTCTCCTATCTCGGAGAGACTGGCTTCGGATGCTGTCTGGCGGACGATATGGGCTTGGGAAAGACTGCACAGACCATTGCAATGCTGCTCAAACGAAAAGAAGGTGGAAATTCTAAGGGTTCGTCGCTCGTCCTCTGCCCTACCTCGGTAGTAAGCAACTGGGTTCACGAATTTGAGAAGTTCGGTCCAGACCTTAAAATCATGGTCCATCATGGCTCAGAAAGACGGCATGGAAAGAGCTTTAGGAATGCGGCAGCAGAGTCGGACATTGTAATAAGCACATATGCAGTGCTTAATAGGGATATCTTGCACCTGCAGAAGGTTGCATGGGACGGCATCATACTCGACGAAGCACAAAATATAAAGAACGAGTCTACAAAACAGAGCAGAAATTCCAAATCGTTACTCGCAAACTACAAGATTGCGCTTACTGGAACCCCCGTAGAGAATAGGCTCTCCGAACTTAAGTCAATACTCGACTTTCTGAATCCAGGCTATCTGGGCTCTACAGATAAATTCGTAAAAGAATATTCTATTCCGATAGAGAAATTTAACGATGCAGAGCGCATGGCAACATTGCATCGCATGGTGAGCCCATTCATACTGCGCAGGGTGAAGACAGATAAACATATAATATCTGACCTTCCCGAGAAAAATGAAATGAAAGTTTACTGCTCTATAACAAAAGAGCAAGCTGCGCTTTACGAAAATACTGTGGCTGACATGATGCGGAGAATAGAGGGAACTTCGGGCATAGAAAGGAGGGGCATTGTTATAAACGCGATTCTGAAGCTGAAACAGATACTCAATCATCCAGCGCAGTTTACAAAAGACCTGAATCTGCGCTGGTAAAATCGTTTTGGCGGAGTTAAGTAGATAAACTCTATGAGGAAGGAATTGGCGGAGCGCCGATAAAGCTCAACAGCCTTATTGCATGGTGGTAGCTGAATGGAAACGCTAACGATTATTCAGGAAATAATAATGATGGATCAGCTTCGAACCTTATCTGGTCGGGAAATTGGTGGCAGACTTACGCAAACAAACAATGACAGTCATTATGCTTTTGACTGCCTGCGAATGCCCTTGAGGAGCTTTGTATATAGCAAATACAATATTATTCCAAATACTGCGAGTGATATTGTAAGCAAATATATGTTCTTTGTTGAGAGTGCATAATATCCGAACCACATCAGTATGGCATCCCAGATTATCGATCCTGCTGTAGAATATATGTAGAATTGTTTCTTGTCCATCTCTGCAAAGCCTGCAGGGAAGCTGATGAGGCCGCGCACGACAGGTATCAATCTTCCTATGAAGACTGCGAATGCTCCGTTTTTCTCAAACCACTTTTCGAACGCTTCCAAGTCTTCCTTCTTGATATGAAACTTTTCAATGTGCTTGTATAGAAGATCCTTGCCTATGAAGAAAGCTATAAAATAATCCACAGTTATTCCGATTATCCCGCCGACCACAGCTGCTATAAAAGAGAGATAGCCGTTAAGGCAGAATGGCCCGCACACTGCTGCGTTGGAAAAATATCCAATTGCCGGAAGAATCACCTCGCTTGGAATTGGGAGGGAAGCAGACTCAAGGCCCATCAGGAAGAGTATCCCGAAGTAGCCGTAAGATGTTATTATCGAGTGGAATTCATAGTATGTGCTTGAAACCGCACTTTGAGGCAATGTCGAAAGTATAAAAGGCAACATGAGAGAATATTATATTGATATTTTAATAATACTATCTAAGATAATACAATCAATAGTGTTTGAATGAGGGTTCTTAAATTCAATGATATCAGCAATACGATCAAGCTGGAGCCTGATTCATTTGACGATTTATACCTGCTTGCAATGATAATTGCAAACGGAGACAAAGTTGATGGAAGAAGCTACAGAAGATTCAAGCCCAGTGAGGGAGATCTCGGAGAGCAGAAAGAGGTCTTTGTCAGGATCGATGTTGAGAAGGTAGAGATAGACAAGAACTCGGATAGGCTGCGGATAACAGGAAAAATTCTCTCTGGCAGGCCCGAGGAGTTTATCAGGATGGGAAGTTACCATACATTAAATCTTGCCCCAGGAGACATCATAGAGATAACGAAAAGGGAATGGAAGAATTATATCCTCAAAAGAATCAAGGAAGCTGTTGCAGAATCAAAAAAGCCGAAACTCGGAGTCATAGCCATGGATGACGAGAAGGCGACTCTTGCATACATTAAAGGATATGGGATAGAGATAGTTTCTGAGATATACAGCCATCTGAGCAAGAAGATGGGCGAGAAGGATTTTGCAAAGCAGAAAGAGGCATTCTTCATTGAGATAATAAAATCCATTGAGAATATGAAAGTGGAGATAGTAGTTATTGCTGGACCGGGATTCACAAAGGATGACCTCAAGAAGCACATAGAGAACATGGGAGTGAAGGTAAGCAAAAGGATAATTTATGCCTCTGCAAGCGATGCTGAGAGATCGGGAATACGTGAGGTGATGCAGAGCAGGACCGTTGGGAAGTTGCTTGAGAGCGAGCATGTCAAGAAGGAATTTGAATACCTGAACGTGTTCCTTGGTGGGCTCAGGTTTGGTGCATCGTTCTTTGGCATTGAGGGAGTAAGAGAGGCGCTTGGATCCCATAGAATAGGTGTTGTAATGATTAATGACTCTTCACTTAACGATGAAAAAATGAAGGAGATATTAGACAGGGTGGATGAATCTGGAATAAAAATAGAGATATTTAACTCAGAAGATGATGCAGGGGCGCAGCTGCATGGGTTTAAGGATATTGCTGCGATAAGCATCTCTCTGCTGGAATGAATCACTTGAGCCCTGTTATCTGGATTGCCTGCACGCCACCGCCGCATGCGCTCATCCATTCTACGCTGAACTTATAGAAGCCTTGCTGCAGTGTATTTGCATATGTGTATTTCTGTGGAGAACCGACGATGCTCCAAGCTGCGCCATTGAATATACTATTCCAGGTATTCGAGCCTTCTGCGCTGTAATACAGCTCTATCGCATCCTTGCTTGTTGCATTAAATACTATATTACCGGGTACAGGAAGATAGAGCTCTGTTGATGCAAGAGTAAGCAAGGAGTTGTAAGGGGAGGTACATGCAATATTATTATTGTTCAGATCGGACAACGATGCTGGGAAGCCTGTTGTTGGATACCCATAATAGCTCTGCCCCTGATAGCTCTGTGTCCCGTATGAGTATGTCAGCTGGCTTACCGCATTAGATACTGCGAACTGGCCATTCTGGATAACTGTAAAGTTTGATGGGATAATTGGTGCTGCATTGTAGGGTATGAATTGTACGCTGTCAGGGGCTTGAAGAGCTATCACAGCAAAGGCAGTCACCCTTGCGTTTTCCGATGAGGTGGCAAATGAACCAGAATAAACGCCAGGCTCGAAGGAGCACTCCTGCATGGAGAGCTCATTAAGCCCAGAGTTACAGTATTTGGCGCTAATTGTATAGCTTCCCTGGACATAATAACCTATTGGCTCGGCCCTTGGAAGAAGGAAGAGGCAGACTGTTCCCTGCCCCGGGAAAACTAAGGTAGGATTGCAATCACCGTTTGATAAAACCCCATTGACAGTTATTTTTGCGCCTGTGATGTTGATTGGAGTGCTCTCCGAATCCGAGAGCACAAGCTGTAGCGTTGAATATGCATATGTGCTGCTCGAGTACACAGATGCGAAATGGCAGTACAGGCCGCTGGCTCCTGCACACTGTTCTGGAAAGAAGTTCGTTGTTGATGTTGATATAATGAGAAATATGCTTATCGCGGCTGCGAGTATGAGGAAAAGAAAGCTGTACGTGGAAAGAAATTCTACGGCAGACTGCAACTTCATAGTAACAACCGTGCAATTTTGCTAATGATACCTCAATCTCAAAGGTTATATATCGATTGGGTTCTTAACCTTAATCAAAAATATGATGGGGCTTTGCATGCAGGACTTGAAGATTTTGTACACGCCTATAAAGGCTCTCGGGCAATCCTTTCTCATAAATGAGAAGATAGTCAAGGCTGAGGCTGCCCACTCGGACGGGAAGATTGTCCTAGAGATTGGCCCTGGTTATGGAATACTCACAGGGGAGCTTTGCAAGAAGGCAAAGAAGGTCATCGCTGTTGAAAAGGATGAGAATCTATACATGCTCCTTAAAGGAATGAAGTGCAAGAACCTCAACCTAATTAACAAGGATTTTTTCAAGTTAAGCCCTGATGAAATTGATATAGAGAGCATAGACATAATGATAGCAAACATACCTTACGCACTTTCCAGCAAGATTATTGAGTGGCTTGGAGAGAACGGGCTCGAAGCTGTTCTATGCCTACAAAAGGAGTTTGTGGATAGGATGATAGCAGATGCCGGAAGCAAGGAGTATTCAAGACTGAGCGTGATGACATCCCTCCTCTTTTCCGTGACCAAGATAATGGATGTGCCTAGAGGAAATTTCAGGCCTATGCCAAAAGTCGATTCTGCATTGATATACATGAAACCGAAAAAGGTGCAGATTAAGGAGTTAGAGAGGAAGCTTATAGGATTGATAATGCAGCATAAGAAGAAGACGCTACGAAGCGCTGTCCTCGACTGCGGCAGACAGCTCGGTATAGAGAAGAAAGCTCTTGCAGAGGTTGCTGATAGGCTTGAACTCAAGGAAGCAAGAGTATTCAGGCTAAGCCCTGAAGAGATACTTGGAATTGCAGAAGAGCTCGGCAGATCCTTGAAGATCAAGGCTCATTGAAAGGAATACTTTTGTTCCTGTATCTCAATGAGTATCCTAGCGTTCTTGACTTCTTTTAGGAATTTCTCTTCTGCTTTCTTTGATCCTTCCTTGCCTAGAAGCGCTTTGTAATGCATCGGTATTACAACCTTTGCATTTAAGCTATTTGCTGCGGGAATTGCCTCTTCAACGCTCATCACATATGTGCCGCCAATTGGAATAAGTGCAACATCCGCATTGAGTCCCTTCATTTCTTCTATGAAATCAGTATCGCCTGCATGATAGATGGTCTTACCATCAACCTCTATTATGTATCCGACCCACCTATTCTCTTTAGGATGATTCTTCAGCCTGCTCTCAACAACATTGTATGCTGGTATCGTCCTAAACTTTATCCCATCTACAGTATACGCCTTGTTTGGCTCCACAGCTATCTTTTTGCCAAAATCAATCTTGTCAATGCTATCTTTTGGAAGAACTATGGTCGTATCTTTTCCGGCTATTTTTCGTATATCTTCCATATTCATATGGTCAAAGTGCGGGTGAGTTATGAATATGATATCGGCTTTCTCAGATCCCTCTACCTTGAAAGGATCAATGTATATTGTCTTTCCCTTATCCTTTATTATGAAAGCAGAATGGTTCACAAGCCTCAAAAAATTTATTTCCATCATAAGACCTCAATACAATTCTTTATATAATGTTGCAATTATTTATTAAAGTGGTTTGATCTTGGAGTTTAACTCTGGTCTCCTGAAGATACACAGGGAACCAAATGAATGGAAAGGGATTCTTGCCAGTAGAATTACAGGAGCTGCAGAACTGATGTCAAAACTAATAGGATCCGAGATCAATAGGGCCATCTCTTCACAGAATATCCTGATAAAGATCGTGGTAAAGATAATGGGCAAGAAGGCAGAGGATGCAATATCTCCGTATATTGCTGCAGTGGTGCTCCTCGTCTCTTCAGCAAGAAGCGTAAGTCCAGAGAAGGTTGGAGATTTGCTTAAGGCAATAGGCATCGAGCCGCAGAAGAGGGAACTTGGCTTTGTATCGATGATACGCTTTGACGCTGCAACTGCAGCATACGCTCCAGTATTCTATTTCATGACTCTTGTGAAAGACGAGCCTGATGCAGAATCACTAATGGTAGTCATAAAGGCGCTTGGGCTTGAGGCAAATAAAGAGACTGCAGATTATGTTATGAAGATATATAGAGAAAATATTCTCAGCAAGGAAGTACAGAGGCCAAACAAGCTTCAAGAGATGCTCGATGCATCAATCAAGTCTGCTTCAGATATGCTCTCAAAGCTTGAGCTGATGGAACTTGAGAGGATCTTTGAGATCAAGAACATGAAAACTTATATCGAGGAAGGCATAATACCCTACTTAGGAGCAGTTGGGGTGATGGAATATATGGGCAGGGACATCGGGCTTGAGGGCATTGAGAGCTTCAGGAGCGGAGTAAAAGAGGTAATAGAGGCTATTGGCGCTGTGCCTGACGATAAGATGCTCGATGTCGTTACAAAGTCCCTAAACATAGGCAACTTTCCTTTCATATATGTATCTGTAATCTTCTTCATATTGGGAGCTGGCCAGGAGCCTAACGTGCAGAAGATGATTGATGTGGTGAGAACAATGGGGCTCAAGACAGATGAAGCTGCAGCATCTTATCTGCTGACACTTTACCGGCAGATGAATCCCAGATCTGACGGAACTAACTAATCCTGAAGGCTTTGAAGATGCGGATCTTAATGAAGTTGTTCAGCAGCATGAAGAGAATTGAGATTGCGAATATTGTGCATACGGCAGTTATGCTTATAGGTGTCATTAGGATTCCGAAGTAGGAGAATGAAGCGCCAACCAAAACGCTGGAGAGAGATGCAATAAGAAGCATGTTGCTAGGCCGGGATTTCAAGAAAGAGTTCCTCTCTCTTATTGTAAATATGAGGAGTTGGTCAGTTACATTGAATAATAGGAATATAGAGGTTTGGAATTGCTTGATGCTCATTCCAAATATTGCTAGGTTGATCGGTATAAATATCAGGGACTCTGCAAGTAGCACTATTCCGAGTATGCATGATGAGTATACTATCGATCTGATATTCCAGACATCTGGCTTCCTGGAGTAGACGCTCGTATCTGTAGACAGAGAGATGCTGGTTATGTCGTTGGTGAACAGGAGAAGTATAAGCAAGAAAGAGGATATAGGTACAATATTCATAAAGATGAATGCTATCGCTATAAATCCTATTATCTGGAAGACCTTCGCTACCTTTACCATGGAATATGTGACTATCCTCTCGAAGATCCTCCTGCTCTCCTTAACAGCATCTACTATCACGCCTATGCCATCTGCTGTGAGAACCAGATCGGCTGCGCTCTTTGCAACATCTGTTGCATTTGATACTGCTATACCAACCTCAGCCTGTTTGAGCGAGGGTGCATCGTTTACACCATCGCCAGTCATCCCGACATGGTATTTTAGCTTTTGCAATGCCTTTACTATGAGATACTTGTCTTCAGGATAGATATTAGCAAAACCATCCACATTCTCTATCTTCTCTGCCAGATCTGCTTGATTCATATTCTTCAGGTTCGCGGAATCCAGTATATTGGTTCCAAGGCCGACTTCTGCTGCTATCTCCCTGGCAACGCTTACACTGTCTCCGGTTAACATCTTTGACCTTACTCCAAGGTCCCCGAGATCTTTTATCAGGAGCTTTGCATCCTGCCTGGGCTCATCGTAAAGTGCCAATATCCCAAATAATTCCTCTCCTCCTCTTGATCTGGCTACAAGTATGCTTCTAAAGCCATCCTTTGAAAGTTCCTCGACCGTACTCTCTATCCATGACTTTGTAGTTTTGTGACATCCTCCAACGACTAAAGGTCGTTGGCTTCCCCTGCATTTGCAGGGTATGTTCTCAGTTCCTCGAGAGTCGCCTCCTGTTGAGGTCTTACATTCTCTCCCTGAGCGTGACTTCCCCTCTGTC
>JAJZJV010000035.1 GCA_021809925.1 Microcaldota archaeon
TTATTTCCTTGTATCCATAAGCTTATTGTCAACGATGAAGGAGTAGTTAGTTGGGTTATTACAACATTGCTGCTTTTCCCATTAAAGACTCCAGCATATTGTGGTATCTCCTTGCAGGCACCACCTTCAAGGGAGATGGAAGAGGTTGTTCCAGGACCGTTTGGCCTGACAACTTCGCAGCTGCCAGGAGTTGCTTTAGGAGCAAAAAAGAGCGGATTTGTTATACCCATTGAGAATAGAACGACAAGCACTACTGATATTATCAAAATGGCCCAACCATACGTCATCAGGTACTCCATTGCTGATTGGATCTTTTTTCTTGCTCGTGTTTTCATATCTTCACTTAAGGTTGAGTATAACTCTGCCACCATGTTCCTGACCATATTACGTTAGAGGCAGTTCCATCATTATTGTTTCCAGAGTAGTCGTTGGCGTTTCCGTTCAGCGGCCACCATCCGACGAGATTCTGAAGAATTATCGGCGCACCGCCGATTCCTTCCTGATAAAGCGCTTGAACCTCGCTTGCTGAAAGCGAAGTGTTATAAATTTGAATATTTGATTCTAACCCATCCATTATATTACCTGCTCCACTAGAAGTAGGACCATAGGATCCTATAGTTATGTCTTTCTCAGTCCCCGGATTGCTATAAGTGAATGAGCAACCAGGAATTGTATTTCCGTTTACATATAATGTAGCTGTATTTCCGTTTACACTCTCAACAACAAAATACCAGCTATTAAGATTTGCTATAATCTGACAAACAGAAGTTTCAGTAGAAATAGCATTGTGGGTAAAAAAAGTTAATGTAGTCTTAGTTGCCCCAGGGAAGGTATTTGGATATGATTGAAGTCCTATCGCTCCTAATCCTGCATTATTGGTCCACCACTCCTGATCGCCATTAGAACTAGTAAAACCACTTATATATACCCATCCACTTATAGTGATACTGCTTTGTGGTATGTTTGGCAAACTTAATATTCCTATTAAACTATCCTGCCCGTTGAACTGCGCTACATACTGTGGTATCTCCCCGTTGCAGATGCCTTCTAGAGATTGGGCAGCGGAAGTCCTTACAACCCGGCATCCTCCGGCGGTGGCTTTTGGAGCAAGAAAGAGCGGATTTGTTATACCCATTGAGAATAGCACGACAAGCACTACAGATATAATCAGTATAGCCCAACCATACGTCATCAGGTACTCCATTGCTGATTGGATCTTTTTCTCCATGTTTTATATTAATATAAGAAAGTTTTTAAGTTTGAGGCTTTGTAGAAATCCTTTCATGAAGTTTTCGGCGATATCGAACTAGGTAGGAAAAAGTGCAGAAAACCTGCCGTTGACACAAACAACATCATACTGCTGACCTTTATGTATCCGGTATATGTTGTAGACAATGTCCTTCACTCTCTGCTTCTTTTTCTTCATCAACCACTTTGTGTTGGTGAGTTCATCACCCATTTTGATCTTCTCTACAAAGTTCACTGTCTCCACCAGGCTTCTTCTGTGGTATCTCTTCTTTGGAAAATGTTTCCTCAATTTCTTCCTGTATTTCCCTTTGGTCTTACTTACCAGCATACCCTCACATCGCAAAAGTATTATTGATTTTCCGCAGATGTCTTCACTTACAAATCTGTAGTGTTACTCGAAATCGTATCCTTTGTCTGTAGTAAAGTCCTTCTTCGAGAACTTGTTCGAGTATTCTTCATGAGTCTTTTACAGTATCATACAGAGGTCGATAAGCCTCTTATACCTAGATTCCCTATCTTTTTTCATCTCTGTCGCCAAATAACAGACATGCCGAAGGGTTAAAACCTCTCGGCTCCTAATACGAATAGATGATTTCTACAAAGCCTAATGTTTGAAGGAAATATGGAAAATTCATCCCAGGATAAATGCAGTGATAGTTTTTTATTTCTCGCAGTGGAATAAGATAACATGTACCATACCTTCCAAACGATAATAATACCAGGCATTATAGTATTTGCAGTAACGCTCTTCGGAACCAAGTTTCTTATGTCATACTTTTACGGAGCTGGAATAGTAGCTGAAGATAAGAACAAGGAGAAGCCGGTCATACTTCCAAGCAGCGGAGGGCTTGCTGTGGCATTCGGTATAGTCATAGGGCTTCTCGTATATGTCTTCGGAGGCAACTTCGTCTTCTCACCGGTTATAAACCCATCAAATCTGCTTGCTGTTGCTCTCTCAATAGTATTGATAGCAATGGTGGGCTTCCTTGATGACCTGAATGTCAAGCAAAAGAAGGTCAGGAGCACAGATATGATGGATATTAGGGAGGGTTTGAAGCAGTGGCAGAAGCCCGTCCTGACATTAGTTGGAGCACTTCCGCTAATTGCCATAAATGCAGGAGTAAGCTATGTAAATATACCCTTCTTTGGATCTGTAGCTCTTGGTCTCTTTTATCCTTTGCTCATACTGCCGCTAGCAATAATATTTGTATCAAATTCAGTCAACCTTCTTGGAGGGTTTGATGGACTTCAGCCAGGAATGGCACTAATAGCAAGCTTTGGCCTTCTTGTATATTCATTATTATATGGCACATATGCAGGAACCCTTCTCTCAACCATCTTATTCGCTGCTATCCTTGCCTTCATCCCTTTCAACATATACAAAGCCAAGGTCATACCTGGAGATAGCTTCACTTATACAGTAGGCGCTTCACTTGTAGCCATAATGGCCATAGGAAATGCTGAAGCCTTCGGAACGATACTATTCATACCATGGATAATTGAGTTTATACTGCATCTTAGGAGAAGATTCCATGTCACAGATCTTGGGATAAGGGAGCGCGACGGAACCTTTAGGGCTCCGTACGGAAAAAAGATATACAGCCTTACGCATCTTGTAATGAATTACAAAAAATTAAGAGAAAGAGAGGTAACACTTTATATATGCCTTATAGAAGCAGCGTTTGTAATCCTTGCCTTCCTTCTCAAGGCTGCAGGATTGCTGTAATTTGAGTAATGAGAGCTCACCTTCCTGGCAAGCGCTACATCCTCTCTCTTGATAAGCTTCTTCCTGCCAGCATGGTTTGCATACCTCATTGCCTTATTTGTCAATTTCTCTGTAAGTTTCTCAAGCTCTCTTTCAAGGTTCATGACTGCATCTTCGGTAACTTTCTCTGCTCCGGCTTCCCTGATGAATTGTTCTATATCATATAAGCTAAACCCCCGTTCGCTCATAAAATCACCACAGCTTTAGATGTTTATACATTCTGCAAAAAAGCTTTAAAAGGGTTCAGCGGAGCATACGAATAGCGGTGGTCAGCCAGAGCATCCATAAGGTATAAAAAGGCGTAAGTCTATGGCTCTTTGCCCAGCCCAAATTTCCTCAGGATTTATATCTCAACAGAGCCCCAATCCCTGCAAAACCCATGAGGAATTGCTTTCCCAGGGAGCTCTCTCCAGCGACAAAAACAGTATCAACGCCGCCTTTATCTGCCAATTCTATAAGCTCCTCTATCGCATCCTTCTTTTCTACGGGTTCGAGTATGCCACCGCACTCGTGCTTTGTAGATTCCTTACTCTCTGCCCCTTCAATCCTATTGATACTCTGTCCGCACGAGCTGCACTTATATGTGATAGAATACAGCTCTACCTCTGAGTTGAGAACAAGAGTGCTTGCCTGATTGTTCTCAAGTACCTTCTTTGTATTAAGATAACCATAGACTGCCAAGCCGCCCCTTGCCACCTCTTGTATAAATCTCTCAAGGATCTTTTGATCTTTTGCAGATTCCTGCTCTTTCAGCAGCTCGGAGGTCTTTCCAAGGAGCTCGCTCAGTCCGTACTCATCAGTATATCCTGTATCAAAGATACCAAGGATCTTGATCTGGTAATTGAGGTGCTCTGATTTGGTGAAGCCCTCCTTTGCAGGGCCTGGGCCGCCTATAATGAGCCCTTTCATCTTGAACTGCGACTGCTCAAAGACCTTATTTATCGTCTCTGCTATCCGCTTGCGGTAATCGTTAATGCTTTCTTCTATTGCACGCTCATATCTTGCTGCAGATTGGCCTCCCTTATGTACCTTTGCATGGGCAAATGAGGTAAGTTTTGTCACAACCTGTATGTGTGATCCCTTAAGGGTTGCTATCGTTGCCTCCCTTCCATCCATGACAAGAAGGACAAAGACATCCTTTGCTTCTACCATGCTCTCTATTGGCTCGAGTAGAAATGTTGAATCGCATCTATATATATTGACCTTCAGCGGCATTGGGGGCTCCATGGAAAAGAGCTCGATATCCTCTTTTCCAGGAATATCTGAGATATTGCCACAGAAGAGAGCCATGCCATTCTTCGGAGTCTCTCTGTAAAGCTTAAGGTACTGGAGGATCTTGTCTATTGCTCCCTGAACATTGCTCCTTGTTGTCTTTGATTTGATGTTAGAGGACTGGCTGTACTCTTCCCTGAGCTTAGCTACTTCGTCGCTTATCTGGTACCCTGCAGGTATGTATATGCTTATGAGCTCTGTGCCCGATCCTCTTACTGATTTAAGCCTTTTGATCTCCCTAAGCATGTTGTACTCTTTCTTCATCGTATCCATCTTATGTTTGCCTATTCTATATTGATATATTTATTAATTTATAACTTTACTTTCAGGCGCGTGGCATGATGTAGCTGCTTTGATTAGCCTTTTAAAGTTAACCGTGTTATTTGTAGCGGTAATATGCCTATTTTAGCTTCACAGGGAGCTGTCATAGCATCAACGCTTCTTATACTCGCGCTTACGCTTGGCCTTGCATACAGGATGACAAGGAAGTATCTCTCTGCAAAGATGGAGAATGTGCTCTTCTGGTCGCTTGGGCTGTGGGCATTCGGATTCGGAGTATTTCTAGAGGTTCTTTTTGGATTGGGATTTTATTCTAATCTCCTTGGCGGGCTCTATCTCTTCACAGTTGCACTTCTTGTGAACCTGCTTGCACTTGGATCCATATGCTTACTTAAGTCTAAACTGATTAAGAATGTTTATCTTGGATTCAGTATTATTGCAGAGTTATTTTCCGCATATGCGGTTGCATCTGGAAGCATAGGCAACATTCTTGAGAATTATGTAGCTGCTCTCAATCCGCCAATGATGGTTTTGATTGCATCTTCAGTGATAACGTTCCCTGCTGCGATCATACTTGTAGCGACTGCTTATCTCTCTTACAGGAAGAAGAAGAGCTACAGGTTAGTTAGCATAATACTTGGGGTAATAGTAGTCAGCATAGCTGGCACGCTTTACATCGATGCTTTCCCGGCCTTTCTTTATTGGTCAGAATTTATCGGAATATTTCTCCTATGGATAGGTTTCATATGAGCCATAACCACGCATATCTCTCTGTATTCTGAAAACCGAATTAAAACCTAATTTCCTAGAAAGATATTTAATACAAAAGAACAGTATCCATATTGTAACGTGAGCGCATGAGCAAGACCGGAAGGACAAAGAAGACAATTGTAAACATGCTGGCAAAGAAACCACTTACCTTAAGTGATCTTAGCGCTGAGCTGGGGCTCGCGCCATCAACAGTGAAGCAGCACCTTGAGGAGTTGGAATTCATGGGCGCGATAGAACCGATAGAAAACAGATTCATCAAGAAGTGGAAGTATTATAGGGTTAACCCAGGCTTTGAGTCAGGCGAGGAAGGTTTAAGCATGAGGAATATCGCAACGTATGCGATATCTGGCATTCTGATAACAGCAGTTCTTCTTTACTTGTTGCTTTATCATTCCGGATCAGCAGGAGCATTGTCATTTTCAGGAAGTAACTCTATCACTGTAAGCTTAACAGATCCGCCAATAGTCCCTTATGGCACAAATGAGCTAATTGTAAACTATTCTTCTGTACAGGTCAACATCAAAGCAGGCAATTCAACTTCATGGATAAATGCACGTGGCAATGGAAGCATTGACTTAATGTCGCTCATAAATGTTAGCCAAGTAATAGGAAAGGCATATCTCAACTCGAACGTCACTATATATAACGTAAGATTCAATGTCAGTTCTGCCTACATCATAATAAATAATACAGAATATCCAGTAACAGTTCCGCAGAGAGAGATAGAAGCTAGCATTAATTCAGGAGGGAATGTTAGTTCTGGCGGCATACTGATAGATCTTTCCCCGGCTGTTGCCGAGATATATACATCAAACTCCACAATCTTCATTATGGTGCCATCAGTAAAGGCGATACTGATAAACAGTGATAAGTATGCTGTCAGCCAGAAGATAGGGAATAAGACAGCAGTAGGAAACGATGAAAAGGCCATGTTGTCCAAAGCTGAGAACAGATTGGCATTGAGCAATGCGTCACTCTCAGAGAAAGGGAATGCTACTGTGATAAATATAACAGTCAGTAATGAAGGAAACAAAAGTGTAATGATACAGCACCTTATTATTCAGGGAGATATAGGAGCACGCATCTCCACAGGAGTAGGGTCTGCAGTCGGTATTGAGAGGTCAGATAGAAATGGTGGAGATGTAGTCATAAAGAACTTAACCCTTGGTGTTGGAGGCAGAGTCGAGAGCACCGCCTCCAGACCTTTGATAGGTATAAATGTCAATGCCACTGGAAGCAGCTCGATAGGAATAGGTTCAGAATCCAAGGCAGGGATCGGCAATGAAGATAACATTAATGGTTCTGTTGGCCACCTTAGCATAAAGATGAATGAAAGTTTGAATGTGACAAAGCACCCTTATTTCCTAGCGAATCAGCTTAACGCATCGGTGGGAGGCAGCCTTATGCAAGAGGAGGTGGCTGCTGTAGAGATGGTCAAATTCAGAACGATAAACTTCCTTGTTGCTGGGAATGGCAGCTTGATACTGCTTGGAGCAGGCATGAAAGAAGATGAAGGATATCTCCTGATGCCGGGCCAAAGCATAAGGCTCTCGTTTGACGGAAGGCTTTCGTTGGGTAATGGCAGAATCACAACTTATCTTGTAAATGGTTCGGATTACACAGTGTACGTTGGAAGCGCCTATGGATCCAGCATTGAGGAGAATGTGACTGCAAGTTAATTCTTCAGGCAACCTTATTGATATGATAATTATTGTTATTTTGTGCGGGAAGCTTATTAGTGACATCCTCCAACGACTAAAGGTCGTTGGCTTCCCCTGCATTTGCAGGGTATGTTCTCGGTTCCTCGAGAGTCGCCTCCTGTTGAGGTCTTACATTCTCTCCCTGAGCGTGACTTCCCCTCTGTCCGAGGGTAGCTCTATTGAGTATGTTTATTGATGCGTTTATGTCCCTATCCAACCGCATGCCGCATCTGTTGCAGTTATATTCCCTTATGGAGAGTGGCATGTCCATTATGTTGCCACAGTTGCTGCATTCCTTTGACGTGTTTCTTGCATCCACTTTTATTACATTCATGCCAGCACTTTCAGCCTTGTATGAAAGCATGTTTATGAATCTGTTCCATGAAGCATTCTGTATTGATTGTGCGAGGCGGTGGTTCTTTACCATGTTGTCTA
>JAJZJV010000036.1 GCA_021809925.1 Microcaldota archaeon
ACAACCGGCTGACCGAGGCTGTTTATTATTGGCACGCTCTGGAAGGTTACCTGTCCTGCAACAGCAAGACCCATCAGTAAACTGGCTGCAGCAGCAGCAATTCTCTTCGCTTTTATACTCTTCATATAATCATCGTATGATTAAATAAGAAAGCAAACCTTTTAAATCTATTGCAGATACTGTCAGATAAATTGGTAAATCCAGGATACACCTCGTTCGCAGTGGAAAACCTTCACATTCAGAATATGGTAAAGAATCACAATCTTGCACAGTCAATTTATGATGCTTCATGGAACAGATTTATCCAAATGCTTTCATACAAGGCTGAAAGTGCTGGTTTGAGGATAATAAAGGTGGATGCAAGAAACACGTCAAAGGAATGCAGTAATTGCGGCATCATCCAAGAGATGCCACTATCCATTAGAGAATACAACTGCAGCAGATGCGGCATGCAGATGGACAGGGACATAAACGCATCAATAAACATACTCAACAGAGCTTTGAACTCTGCGAGTTCAAATTTTGACAGCAAAGCTGTCAAAGCTACCCTCGGACAGAGGGGAAGCCACGCTCAGGAAGAGGATGCAAGACCTCGACAGGAGGCAGTCCTCGAGGAACTGAGAACCGATAAAACACATCCTTTGCGGGATGCAGCGCGCATGATTTCAGAGAAGCCCACACTGTTTACGGTGGGAGGATGTCACAGAATATAGATAGCTACATTAATTAAATTGAAGAGTATATGGGCAGCCAACACAGGATATAATGACCTTGTTTTCTTAAGAATATAGCCGCCAAGGAGACCGAAGACAAGCGCAAAGAACGCATCTATTTGGAATGTAAAGCCAGAACCCATATGCGCTGCACCAAAGAGCACTGCACTAAAAATTATCCCGATCCTTGGAACAAGAAATGCCCTGAAAAAGAATTCCTCATTTATCGGCTCAATGATTACTATATATAAATAAAACCAGGCAGGAACTCCGGCAAGGAGTATGCTCGCATTAGTCTTTATACTGATCTTAAGGAGCGAGAAGAGAATCGTAAGTGAAATTGAGAGAAGCAGCATTATCACAAGAAGGAGAGAGCCATAAGCCATACCCTTCAAAGTCAGATTCTTTCTTGATAAGTATAATCTCTCAGATACTCTTCCTTTAGCTAGTTTAGTATAAACGAGTGTGGCTATCGACAAAGGCAATGTTAGCGCAGCATACAGGCAAGATGCGTAATCTGGCGAATTGAGAAATAGGGAATGTGCAGCAACAAGAAATAAAAGAGAGAATGCAAGGTACAAAAAGAGAAAGAGGATCAGTCCTCTCAGATTGGATAGCGAAAGAGCTTTATCAAGACTCTTCCAGCAATTCAAGAACTCAGCCCTTGCCCTTATGCTTCCATTCTGTGTATCCGCACTTGCCGCATGTTAGTCTGTCCTTGTGGTCTGCCAGCCTGGATCCGCACTTTGGGCAGAATTTCGCTGCAGGCTTGTAACTTCCTTTGCTGCTTTCTTTTTTTGCCATAATAATCAACTCATTGGATCAAGCAGTAGCAGTTGCCTTAGGGCCAGCCACCTTCTTCTCTCCTCGCTTCTTCTCAAATGACTTCATGCCTTCCTTGTCAGAATAGCTTTGTACCTTTATTGAACTCTTCTTAGATCCACTGAGCTGGCTTATCTTTACGATAAGAGTCGAGTCCGGATCCAGATTTAGCTTCTTACAGACTGCTTCCTTCACTGCCTCTCTTGATGGCGTCTTCTCATCATATGAAGCCTCAATAAGAATCTCTCTCCTTCTAAATATCTTATTTTCCCTGTTTTCTATTACTTTCATCTCCATCTTATCATCTCTTCAGTTGCTCCCCATTACTCTAGAAATGGCTTTCCTTCCCATGCTTTCTATTATCTCTATCTCCTCTCCTGACTTGATCTTGTCGGTCATGTCAGCCGGTACTGGAAGCTCGAATGTCTCATATGTATCAAGATCCATCACCTGCGCCCTTGATTCTGAGACCGAGACTACCTGCGCCTTCCTCTTTGTTATTACAGGTACTTCAACATCTCCATCGCTTGGTTTAAGTAGCGTCTTCTTTCCTCCATCAAATATGCTTACTGCTGTCACTCTCATTTTTGCAGATCCGTGCTTGCCCGGAGCCGATGTCTCTATCTCCACAACCCTAAGTGGAACCCCATCTATTAATATAAATCTTCCAACTTTTATATCTTTCATAGTAGCATACATTATTTCATCAGAGATAAAATCACCTAAACCAAGCAAAAGCCAAGCAGTATTCATTACATATATAAGGTATAAAAAGGTTAGTGAGAATCACATTTCTTGAATACAAAAAAGAAAACATTATAAAAAAGAAAAAAGAAGGCGATCAAATGCCTTTAATATATCGTCTCAAGAGCTTCCATCCTTAGCCTTTGCGTGGATGCTTCATCCATCTTTCTCTCTCCGAATTTGGCCTTCACTCCAGTTACTACAGACATGACTCTAATCTCGTCTCCAAGCTCCGGAACCATTCTCGCTCCGAAGATGACATTTGCATCTGAGGCAAGACCCTCTGTCAATCCAGCACCTATCTTTGTGGCCTCGCTTATCGTGAGATTGCTTCCTCCAACTACCTGTATCAATGCTCCTTTTGCTCCATCAAGGTCTGCAGTCAGCAATGGGTGCATAAGTGTTGATTTTATTACTCTCTCAACTCTATCGCTTCCAGTTCCGCTTCCTATGCTTATGACTGCGGTTCCCGTATTCCTAACAACATTCCTCAGGTCTGCAAAATCTAGGTTGATAAGGCTTGGCAATGATATCGTGTCTGCAATGCCTTTCACAGCATTTCCAGTAACATTGTCAACAAGCTCGAATGCCTTCTCTATTGGAAGATTTGGCACATATGAGAGAAGCTTGTCGTTCTCTACAACTATGACGCAATCAGCCTGCTTGCTGAGCTGGTCTATTCCCCACTCTGCCTTTATCTTCCTGCTTCTCTCAAGAGCGAATGGATATGTTACGGTAGCTATAACTGTAGAGCCCTGTTCCCTTGCTATTTTCGCAACTACTGGGGCTGCTCCAGTTCCTGTACCTCCTCCCATACCTGCTGCGATGAAGACTAGATCATAGCCTGCTATCGCCTCTTCTATATCCCCTTTGCTCACTTCGGCGCACTTGGATGCAACTTCTGGGAAACCTCCAGCTCCCAACCCATTAGTAACTTCTCTCCCAATAAGGATCTTCTTGTTGGCCTTTATCATGTTCATATGGCCAAGATCTGTATTGAGCGCTACTGTGTGGGCGCTCTTTATATTGTTTGTTGTCAACCTGTTAATAAGGTTGCAACCTTGTCCACCTACTCCTACCACTGCAATCTTCGGGGCAAACGCCTCGAAATCAAAGTTCTCTACCATTTTGGTCACCTTTAGCATAAATACTGGATATTAAAACCGGAAAAAAGAAACCCGGAAATAACTCCTCATAGCGCAATCATATCATTTCAAGATCGCCATAGACAACTCCGCGCTTCTTTTCTTCGAATTTGCCAAGTATACTTGAGCCGCTTACTCCCGTAACTATCGCCACTATTTCGAGCTGGCCCTCATATCCTGGTATAATTCTAGCGCCCCACTTTACGTTTGCCTTTGGATCCATGCGCTCTGTTATTATCTCTCCAGCCTTTATCGCATCGCCAAGCGATAAGTCTGAAGCTCCTGAAATATGTATCAGTGCACCCTTCGCATTCTCAAAGTCTACATCAAGGAGCTTGTTCTTCAAGACTGCCTCTGCAGCTCCGTGCACTTTGTCATTTCCTTTTCCTGTTCCAACTGAGATGAATCCCACATCTCCGCTCCCCATGATGGACCTGACGTCTGCAAAGTCTATATTTATCAAGCTAGGCTGAGTTATCGTCCAGACAAGACCTCCTATTGCCTTTGCCAATATATCATCTGCAACTGCGAATGCTTCATTCATTGGTAAGTTAGGCACAAGCTTTACCAGCCTGTTGTTGTCCAATATTATGACACTATCACTGTATTTCCTCAATGCCTGTATCCCTTCAGCTGCCTTTACCTTCCTTACTCTCTCAAGGTCGAATGGGTATGTGACCATTGCAACTACTATCGCACCCTGTTCTTTAGCTATCTGCGCCAGCACTGATATTGCTCCAGTTCCTGTACCTCCCCCCATACCTGCGCATAGAAAGACGAGCTGAGCTCCGTAGAGAATCTCTTCTAGTTGGGATCTGTCCACCTCTGCAGACTTCGCACCAACGCTTGGGTCTCCTCCTGCTCCGAGCCCTCTTGTTATGCTCTTTCCAATAAGTATCTTCTTTATCCTGTCATCCACAATCTTGAAATGCTGTACGTCAGTGTTGACTGCAACAAGTTCTGTTCCTTTGACACCGCTCTTTATCAGCCTGTTGACAGTATTGTTTCCTCCACCACCAACTCCGATAGTCACTATCTTTATCTGCGGTGACATGTTGCTGTCATCTGCACTCTTGCTTCCAAAATTTTCACTTATAAAATCTACCATATGGGTCGCCTCCTTTGGTAATTAGTGTATATAACTATCGCATTTAAATACTTTTTGTAGCTTTTCAAAATAGCGGCCTTCTTAGGTACTTGGAATTAAATAAAATAAATTTCTTCTAATAAAAAGTAAGATATTTTGATATATGAAAAAACTTCATACTATTTACTCTTTTCTCAAAGTATACAAAAGAGAGCCTTCTGCACCTTCTCAACTCGCAGAAATCTTTTTAATTTTTGCCAGAGAGTTATCTCTGCTGGGATTTAATGGATATCAAAGTCCGCCCTATCAAGAAGGGCCAGGCTGTAATAGAATACCTTACTACTTATGCCTGGGCCATTCTTGTCATAGCAATAGTGCTGGCACTACTTTTCTACCTTGGTGTATTCAATCCAAGCTTCTTCGCTCCAAAAGCAGCTCCCGGAAGCTGCCAGGTAACAAGGCCTCTGGGACCTATGACCACTCAATACATCTCACTGACGGGAGGAGCAGTATGCAACCAGGTACCGCAGTTTGTGGGAACCTTTATGGGAACTTCAACTTCTAACTTTCTCAATACTACACGACCCCTCGCCCTTCAGAACGCTAATGCAATCACTATCTCAATGTGGGTTCAGACTAATGACTATGCTGACTTTTATGGAAATAGCCAACAATGGTGGCAGGGTCTCGCAGGCAATCTGGCAACCTGTCCTTGCCAGGACAACCCTCCATATGGAGGTGTCCAGCTTACAGGATTTACATGCCCTTCCCCAAGCGATATTCTTTTCATGGCATATGATTATCAGACTGGCCCAGCCTCTTACTTATTGTATCCGGCTGGCTCATATTTCACTTCAGGCACAAACTGCAATCCTAAGGCAGCTATACCAAGGGGAGCATGGATGAACATTGCAGCAACATTTAACTCTATAACTGGAAATGCGGTTGTTTATATAAATGGGCAGATATTCCAGCAAGGCAATCTCGGAACCGGACGCACTATCAATTCCCAAATACCTTTTTATATAGGCACAGACGCATGGACCCTCTGGAGTTCATATTGCGTTGGGCATTGCAATGATGTATTCAATGGATCGATATCAAATGTACAAGTCTATAATCTCTCTCTTTCCAAATCCCAAGTGCAGACACTATACTCAGAGGGCATCGGCGGGGCTCCGCTTCCAAAGCCAATTTTAAATAATCTTGTTGCATGGTGGCCTCTCAACGGCAATCTGAACGACTACTCTGGAAATAACAACCCCTTGGTAGAAGCGACTAAAAACGGAGGTCTGACACTGCAGCAAAATTTCCATTTCAGCAGTGGGTGGTGGTATTATTATACGCCGCCTCCATCATGACCTTTTCACTGGGCTAAGGGATATTCTCGGAATTCTGACTGAATAATCGCGCTCGTCATTCGGCTTCTCTGCAAGCAGCTTCGAGTGCCCTTCTGTGCATAGGTACCAGAGAAAGAGCAGAACATCCCTTTCCATGCTGTATGACCTCTTCAGGGATACGAAGCCTTGCTCCTCAAGTACATCCCATATCTCCCTTATCTTCTTGAGGAAAGGGTCTTTGATCTCTCCAACATCTTTCCAGAGGTCCTTAGTCTTTGTCTTCTCTTGCCTCATGGCTTCATATGCGGACCATAACATGAGCTGCGCAGTGAACTCTTCAATTTCCGTTGGATGAATCTCATTCCCATATACTGCAGAATCGGTTATCCTCACCGTCCTGTACAGCAACGAATCATCCAATTCATCTTTGCCTAGTGGTTCATGCCTGAGAATTGACAAATCATCAACTTATACTAATGTTTGATTCTTTGTATATACTCTTTTTTGTATATAATCCTTTTGTGCGAAGCCGGCACAATAAGGATAAGAATCTTTGCAAAAAAGAAATAATGGTTTGATGAAAGCTGCCGATAGATATGCGAAGCTTGCCCAATCTTCCATGGAAGAGGGCACAAGAAGCAAGGCGCAGGGTAAGGAATGCATTGAGGCTAGTTTTAGGCATGCATCCTCATTTTTCTACCTTGCGGCAATAAATTCAGATCTTAGGGAAGCCGGCTCTTTCCTTCAAAAAGCAATAGAAACCGGAGAGAGGGGCTCAATAAACTCGGACTCCCTTCGCGGAGCATTAATTTTATTGAAACTCGAGAGAGATTCTGTAAACATTCAGAGACTTAAAGAAGAGATATTTCCAAACCTTCAGAGTGTCTTCACATATCTGGGAAATCTTCTCAATCGTGCAAATGATATACGCACGCATGAGGGTAGGCACAGAGCGGAAGCTTTTCTTGAAGAGAGGGCATTTGCGATAGGAACTCCAATGTATGTGCCCCTGCTAACAACTCTAATTAGGTGGCGTGAGGAAGATGCGCTCTCTCTGGAAGCTAGTGGAAAAAGGGAGGAAGCAGTCTCTCTCATAGACTCAGCAATCAAGTACGCAAGGAGAATAGAATCCAGCAATCTTGCGCGCGAATTAGAAGAACGATGGCTGAAGAGATAATCAATCCTTAACTTTGGTCTTCTTCTGCTGCTCGAACATCTCTATTACCTCTTTTGTTGTTGTCGCATCTTCTGCGCTCTTATCTTCTCGTATACCATCACTTACAAGTCTTGGGAACCTAAGTGCATACCCTAATTCTTCCTTGTCTTCCCGCTTGCCGCAGATATGCGTTGGCGATCTTGTGATCTCATCAGCCCTCACGGTAACAACATAAATCGGCTCTGTCCAGAAATCCGGAATTATATCAGAATCAACTCTCGCCGGTTTCTTTTGAAGCGTTATCCTGTGGAGCTTTTCCTTGAAAAACTTCATCTGCTCTTCCG
>JAJZJV010000005.1 GCA_021809925.1 Microcaldota archaeon
TACAAGACCACACTTATCGGAAATCTAGAATGTTTCCGCTCCGATAAGGATTGATATATATAAGGAAAAGAAGATTTATAATATTAATGCTCGACAATTCCTCCCACCAATAAATCGTGTGGGCTTCCTTGTCGAGATTAGGTGAGCGCGTGTATAATAATACTTATCGGATGAGACTGAATGAAAAGCTGCGGTGGCGCTGAGTCCGTTAATATGGGCTAGCGAGCTTCCCTGCATCTGCAGATTCCTTGTGTCTTTTTATGAAATTCAGGACAACTGTAGCAGTATGCTTGTCATATCTCTCCAGGTACTTGCGGATTTTTTTCCTGCTTATCTTCGTTAATAGCTCGCTGTAATCCTGAATTGGCAGCTTTACTTTATAGTAAAACAGATCTATAAGCGTCTTTTCTGGGTCGGATACAGGTACCTCCAGTGTCCCGTATTTGATTATGTCAAACCCGAAGAAGTACTTTGCCGGCACATGGTGGACGAAGACTGCTTCCTCCATATCATTAAATATGTGAATCGAAGAGACACGTACCTTACGGATGGTGATAATATCTGGTCTAGAATTCTGTGTCCAGAGCTCTCTTATAGTTAGCGCGGACAGCAATCCATAGTAAAATGGACTATATGCAAAGCCTGCCACCATAATATCTTTTCTGAATGTATAAACTCCTTTTCTGATAGTATACAGCTTCCCGCTACTCTTCATATACGCAATGAGCCTTGTAAGATTTGCCGTTTTCAGCTTTTTGCTTCTGAAATATAATGTAAGGTCCCTGTGTGTGAACGTATGGTAGTCTGAAAAATGATTAATTATGTCCTTTACTATTGTCACTCAACCACTTCTTTATCGTATTTATCATTAAGTCAAATGTTGGCGGGAGACCTGCGATTATCAGATGTCCTAGGCTACCCATGTTAGGCGGCGGAGTTCTCTCTATTTTTCCAATTAATGCCTTTAGCTGTTTGGCTGTCTTTGCATCGGCATTTTTGACAAGGGAAGTTAGATAGTAAATATCGTATAAATCCTGCACTTCGGTCTGCTTGAGTTTCTGCGTAGCGTTCAATTTATCTTCGTAGGCAGCCATCTTTTCATTTAGCAGTTCTAATGGACTTAGGGATAAGACAACAATTTTGCTGCCATCAATTTTTGTGTAATCGAATTCGGTGCCTTTTTTGTATTTGAAGTTTATGTCAATCTTCATCTTTGTGTTGGATTCTACCAAAAAGTGCATCGTGTCTGTTGCCTTCTCATATCCCTTTTCTTTGATCAGAAATCCTGAATCTTTCAAGAATTCTGAAAATTCCTTGTAGTGCTGTGCCTTTTCTTCTCTTGTCTTAGCATAGAGATAAAAGTCCATGTCTCTAGAAAACCTGTTTCCCCCATGGCATCGCCATATGGAAGTGCCGCCATGAAACACCAGGCCGTTGTGCCTGCTATACAAGAGTTCTACTAAAACATCCTCTAGTTTTGCCTTCTCCATCTGCGCCTGATCTTTTATATTCATATAATCATAACTACATTTTATTACAATTTTATGTAATAATATGCACTTATATATTTATAATACCTTGCTCTAGAATGCAGCGCTTTGGTATCCTATCCAGTTCGCAACAAGAAATCGCAGAGGTAATCCCTGGCCAGAGCATGAATTGTTATGAAGTATCAAAGCATTAAATATGTTTATCGGTTATCTTTATCATGAATTATTCTGATATAGCTAATTACCGTATTTCAGCCCAGCATATAAATGGAAGTTTAGATGGTCCTGCAGAGGTGCTCGAAGCTATGGGAGCAGTACAGGCCCAAGATTATACCGCATCTGTTTGGGCGATGGGATTGAGATGTAAGGAAGGCACTACCGCAGCTGATATTGAAAAGACCATAAACGAAAGGAAAATAGCAAGAACATGGCTCATGAGAGGCACGCTTCACTTCGCAGCCTCTAAGGACATACGATGGATGTTGAAGCTTTTTGCGCCGCGCCTTTTACACACCGCAATAATGAGAGATCAGCATCTGGGCCTAAGCAACGAGGTGGTAGAAAAGACAAAAAAGCTATTTTATAATGCATTGAAGAAGGAAAAACAACTTACGCGAAAGGAAATGTACAAGGTGCTTGAGAAAGCCGGAGTTCCATCAAAGAATAATCTTGGCTACCACATGCTTTATCGTGCAGCATATGATGGATTGATATGCTTCGGCCCGTATTCAGGAAAGGAGCAGACCTTCGTGCTTATGGACGACCACATAGGAGGAGAGCATGTATTATCTGCAGAGCAGGCTAATGCCGAGCTGGCCAAGAAGTATTTCACAAGCCACGGCCCGGCAACGATTAGGGATTATGTATGGTGGTCTGGATTGACAGTTAAGGATGCGAAGGCAGGAATAGAGAGGGCAGGATCAGCTATTAGCGAAGAGACAGTAGAGGGGAAGGCATATTACATGTCAAGGAGGATCTCGAAGCCAGATAACAGAGAGTCGGTTCATCTGCTTCCTGCATTTGATGAGTACCTTGTAAGTTATGCTGATAGAGAAGCCATGCTTGGGAATCCTCAGATGCAGCGTGCACTGAATGGAATGCTCAAGACGGGAAAAGTATCGATAATCCATAGCAATGGTATATTTGTTCCTGTGATAGTTGTTGATGGGGAAGTAGTTGGAACATGGGGTAGGAAGATTGTGAAGGGAAAGATGGTCATAACACTGAAGCAGTATGTGAAGCTAAGCAAGGATGGAATTAGAGAAGCTAAGGAAGAGGCAGGGAGATACGGAAGTTTTTTCGGACTTGAAGCCGTTGTAAATTATTGAGTTATAATCTTGCTATACCTATGCTTACCAAATTGACCATAAGGGATGTCTGTAATCATGTCTAATCCGCCTTTACTTTTTGTCCGAGTCCGATTGCCTGGCACTACAGCCACTTACGCTACGATTGATTGGTTGGCGGTAGGCCTCGTAAGTTGCGTTGGCAACGAACGAGCTGTCGCAGCTTAGGGTTATGGGCAACATATGAAATCTTTTTTACGAAAAGCTTTATCGAAACATTGGGTGCGAATGCAGCTAGAATTGCACCGTATCGGTATATTTCTAAATGCACTATAAGCTGTGTGCGAAGACACAGATGTTCGCATTCAATCAAACACCTTTTGCTTGAGTCAATCAGCTTCTATTTAGCATTGTATTTATTTCAGATCCTTTATCGTACTTTAAGGCAAGCAGGCCAAAAAGTATAAGGTATATCCACGCTATAAGCGAGATTCCCCTTCCATAACTGTACTGCGCAAATGTTATATGGCCCACGAGCAGCTGTGTGGTTATGCCAGGAAGCACAATGAATGCAGATACAAGAAAGATAAATATATTCAAGATACTGTACAGAAGCGCAGGCAGATACCATACCCTTAACCCAAGCAGATATATGACACCTATTATAGAGTAAAAGGCGACCTCTGTTTCCAGCCAGAATGTAACCTGGCTGTTTGCACCTGGACTTGCAAAGAGGTGGCTTGCAACATTAAGCAGAGCAAAGAAAGCTAGCGAGAAACGCAGCCAGTGAACTTTGTTGTATGCCTTTGAGGAATCCATTTAACTCACAACGCCAAATAAATCTAAACTGATTAGTATATAAGCATTGCTCTGAAGGATCTCTGGGTAGAACGTTGACAAATTATGGATGTTATTTCGAAATGAGTTCTTCTCTTTTCCTCAGTCCCACATGTTGCCATTGGAACGGGTTTCGGAACCATTGCTGGGTTCGAGGTCGCGAGCACCCTTGCATTGCCTCTTTGGAGTATCGGTACCTTCCTTGCATACCTCTCTGTCTGTATGTAATCAGGATGTATCCTTGTTCGATGCCTTTTGGATAGGTGTGGAAACATTCCAAACTATAGATTTCATGCCATAGTGAAGAACAGAGTAAAGATCACGACGTTAACCCGATAATTCCTGATACTCAGAAAATTTTTCAAAATGAAAAAGTTTTAATATGTAATTGTTATTAAATTAAAAATAGTTAGAGTTTCTATAATATCTTGATAGGGGTTGTAGAAAAGAAATGATCATAATGAAATTTGGAGGGAGTTCCGTAGGGGATTCCTCTCGAATAGCCAAAGTAGCGCAGATAGTTAAGTCTCGTTATTTAGATAGCCCTGTGGTCGTTCTCTCGGCTCTCCATGGGGTTACTGACAACCTTATAAACACAGCTAAGTCCTCAGAAGAGAGTGGATCAAGAGTTTTAAGGGCTGAAGAGATAATAAAAAGACACCATACAGTGCTTGGCGAACTTGGCTTAAGCAATGAATTGATAGCTGAAGAAGTAAGCCAGCTTAGAAAAGAGATGCAGGAGCTGGATTCTGGAAAGCAGCTAACGCTGCAGGTTCTTGATAAAATAATGTCTTTTGGAGAAAGAATGTCAGTTAGGATAATGGCCGGATGCCTCTCATCCATTGGCATGGAAGCCAAAGCATGCGATTCTTTTGATATAGGCCTTATTACAGATTCTAATTTTGGATATGCAGATATCCTGCCTGAATCTTACAATAACATAAGGGAAAGCATCGCAAATATAAATGGAATCCCAGTCGTGACAGGATTCATTGGAAAGAATAAGGAAGGGGAGATAACAACAATGGGAAGGGGAGGAAGCGATTATACCACATCCATATTGGGCGCGGCGCTTGGAGCTAAAGAGATCCAGATATGGACAAACACAGACGGAGTAATGACTGCGGATCCGAAGGTTGTCAGCACTGCTAAGAATATAAGAAGATTGTCATATGCTGAAGAATTCGAGCTGGAAGCGCTTGGCGCAAATACGCTTAATCCAAGAGGGATAAAGCCTGCAATGGATAAGAATATACCGGTCAGGATACTTAATACATTCAATCCGGAGCATAAGGGAACGCTAATAAGCAACTGCTCAAGGCTCAAGAGCCGGGTTGCTTCAATAACTTATAAAAATGATATTAATGTTCTGAGCATCTCGGCTCAAAAGACCGCTAGTGAAGGGGAGTTCATAGAGAGAGTGCTTGGACTCTTTGCAAAGAATAACATACCTGTCAATATACTCTCTATAGAGAATGGCAATCTGGCGTTAACAGTAGATGAAAAATACGATGTAAGCGCAATAGTCAAGGAGCTTGGAAAGAGCGCAAAGGTGACTATGAAGCGCAATATGGCGCAGGTCTCGCTTGTTGGAAATAAACTAGGCATGATGCCAGGAATATCAGAAACATTGTCAGAATCCCTGAACAGGATTAGAGTCGAGATGATTCCACAGCCTACTTCTGAGATAAACAGGAGCGTCATGGTAAAAGAAGCGCATATGGTAAAAGCAGTGCGCATGCTTCACAATACTTTCTTCGGTAAATGAGATGGAAAAAATAAGCGTTGGAGTCCTTGGCGCTACTGGAGTAGTTGGGCAGATGTTTGTTAAGCTGCTTGAGAACCACCCATGGTTCGAGCTCACAGAGCTTGCTGCTTCAGAGAGATCTTCAGGAAAGGATTATGAAGAGGCGTTGGAAGGAAGAGGGATAGTCAGCGATCAGATCCCAGAATACGCAAGAAACCTTAAAGTAAAGAGTTGCGAGCCTAATCTGGACTGTGAACTTGTCTTTTCTGCTCTTGACTCAAATATAGCATTGAAGACAGAGGAAGAATTCGCAAAGGCAGGATATGCTGTCTCGAGCAAGGCAAGCAGCCACAGGATGGATAAGGATGTGCCGCTCATAATTCCGGAAGTGAATCCTGAACATCTTGGATTAATAGATGTGCAGAGAAGGAAAAGAGGGTGGAAAGGATTCATAGTAACAGACCCCAACTGTTCAACAATACATATGGTGCTTGCACTTAAGCCATTGTACGATTCTTTCGGAATAGATAAAGTAATGGTCACGACGATGCAATCTGTCAGCGGGGCGGGATACGCAGGAGTTTCATCATTAGAGATAATAGATAATGTTATTCCCTATATCAAGAATGAGGAAGATAAACTTGAGAATGAACCTCTAAAGATCTTTGGCACACTCTCCGATTCTGAGATAAATCATGCAAAGATGGATATAAGCGCACAATGCAACAGAGTTGGAGTAAAGTACGGACATACCGAGTCTCTCAGCATTAAGCTCTCGGAGAGAGCTGAAGAAAAGGATATCATAGATTCATTCAACAAGTTCAATCCGCTTAAAGACCTTGGGCTTCCATCTGCACCAAAGAGGCCGGTAATATATGACAGGAGAGAGGATAGGCCGCAGCCTAGGCTGGATCTCTCTCCTGAGAATGGGATGGCATCTGTTGTTGGAAGGCTTAGGAAATGCAACATACTTGATTACAAGTTCGTTGTTCTGGGCCATAACATCATAAGAGGAGCTGCGGGCGCCGCAATACTGGATGCAGAACTGCTTAAGATCAAGGGTTACGTTGGCCAATAGAGGTAACAAAATGGGAAAAGTTCTAATCATAGGAGCAGGAGGAATTGGTAGAGTAGTAGCACATAAATGCGCAGAAGCAAGAGATGTCTTTGATGAGATAATGCTTGTGAGCCGCAACGTAGCCAGGTGTGAAGAAGTTAGGGCAGATATTAAGAGGAGAACGGGAAAAGAGATTGAAGTTGCTGGAGTCGACGCAGAGAACGTGCCGGAGCTTGCAAAGCTAATAAAAGAGTTCAGGCCAGACATAGTTGTCAACGTTGCTCTTCCTTATCAGGATCTTAGCATTATGGATGCATGCCTTGAAGCAAAAGCAAATTATCTTGATACTGCAAACTATGAGCCAAAGGATGTTGCACATTTTGAGTATAGCTGGCAATGGGCATACAAAGACAAATTTAAGGAAGCAGGGCTAATCGCGGTGCTTGGGTGTGGATTCGATCCTGGTGTTTCAGGGGTCTTCTGTGCGTATGCACAGAAACACCTCTTTGATGAGATTAATTATATAGATATACTTGATTGCAATGCTGGCAACAACGGCCATCCGTTTGCAACAAACTTCAACCCTGAAATAAATATAAGAGAGGTAACACAGAAGGTGAAGTATTGGGAGAATGGAAAGTGGCTGGAGACTCCTCCAATACTCGACCCAAAGAGCATTCATTTTTCTTTTGATTATCCTGTTGCAGGGCCTAAGGAGAGCTATCTTCTATACCATGAAGAGCTCGAGTCCCTTGTGAAGAATATAAAAGGACTTAAAAGAATAAGATTCTGGATGACCTTCTCTGACAATTATCTTACGCATCTGAGAGTGTTGCAGAATGTTGGTATGACAAGGATAGATGAGGTAGACTTCGAAGGAAAGAAAATAGTTCCTGTGCAGTTCCTCAAAGCATTGTTGCCAGACCCTGCGAAGCTTGGAGTTAATTATACTGGAAAGACAGTGATAGGAGATGTCTTCAGGGGAAAGAAAAATGGAAAGGAAAGATCCGTTTACATTTACAATATATGCGACCATGCTGAAGCTTACAAGGAAACTGGAGGGCAGGCAATCTCATATACTACTGGAGTTCCTGCGATGATAGGGGCTATGATGGTAATAAAAGGGTTATGGAAGGGAAAAGGAGTCTTCAATGTGGAAGAGCTTGATCCAGACCCATTCATGGAAGAGCTGAATAGGCGCGGGCTTCCTTGGGAGCAGGTGGAGTTTAAAGGGGAGCTTTACGGAGAGTTGATTCATTGAGCGAAAAATACAAAAGATCACATTATTTAAATGATGCAGCAAGAGCTGCAGCAAGAAAGGCGGCTGTGAAAGACTTTCCGGCATCAGTAATAAATGCAATTAGCAGCACACCAACATTTCTTGTAAGCGAGGATGCCCTCAGGAGAAATCTTGAGATTCTAAGCTCTGTCAGGAAGAGGAGCGAAGCTAAGGTACTCTTGGCACTAAAGGCATTCGCTCTCTACCAGACCTTTCCGATAATCAGAGATTATCTGGATGGTATTTGCGCGAGCGGCCCGATGGAAGCAAGGCTTGGCAAGGAATTTTTCGGTAAGGAAGTGCATACTTTCGGTCCTGCTTATTCTGCTGAGGATATTGACAGACTAATCAAATACTCAGATGTCATAATATTCAACTCGATAAGACAATGGAAGAAGTATAGGGAGGGGATTGCAAGGAGCGGTAGAAAGATAGAAATTGGGCTGAGAGTGAATCCAAAATATTCTGAGATCGAGACGGAATTATATAATCCGGCATCACCAGAAGCAGGCTTGGGGGTTCTGCCAGAGGAGCTTGAAGGAGAAGACTTGCAAGGATTGGATGGGTTGCACTTCCATGTATTGTGCGAGAACAATGCGGATGCGCTTGCGCACGTATTGGATCATTTCGAGAGATTATATGGAAAATACATCAAGAAGATGAAGTGGGTCAACTTTGGCGGCGGACATCACATAACAAGAGTTGATTATGATATAGAGGGGCTTGTAAAAATAATAAAAGGCTTTAGAGAAAGATATGGAGTGCAGGTTCACCTCGAGCCTGGCGAGGGCGTGGTGCTCAACGCAGGGGTCCTGATCTCCTCAGTACTCGATATTGTTCACGAGAATAATTCTGACCCTTCAGTAATGCCAGTAGCTATCCTTGATACCTCTGCAGAGGCGCATGTGCCTGATGCGCTTGCTATGCCATATAAACCAGATATAATTGACGCTGGAGAGCCTGGAGAAAAGAGATATAATTATAGGCTACGGGGATTGACCTGCCTTGCAGGGGATATAATAGGAGAGTACTCGTTCGATGAGCCATTGAAGGAGGGGAGCAGGGTTGTATTCCTTGACATGGCACAGTATACAATGGTCAAGACTACAACCTTCAATGGAGTGAGGCTGCCATCAATTGCCATCTACAGCTCAAAAACAAAGAAAGTAGATCTTGTAAAGAGCTTTGGATACGAAGATTACAAAGAAAGATTGTAATCCCATATTCCAGATGGAATAACTATTTGTATCTTAGGGAGTAGAAGGTAAAAAATTGATAATTAACTTAATAGTGCTAATTATAGTAGATATTAAATGGTTGGATGATAGCGATTATGTATTTACTGATCCTGCTTGTCATTGGAGTAGCTGCAGGCTTTGTAGGATCACTCACTGGTCTAGGAGGAGCTGTGATAATAATGCCAGCGCTATCGCTCTTTCTTAATGTGCCAATAGAGCATGCAACTGGCGCTGCGCTAGTAGCCACAATAGCAACTTCTAGCGGAGCTGCCGCAGCGTATGTCAAGGATAAGATATCGAACGTGAGAATAGGCATGTCTCTTGAGATAGGCACCACTCTTGGAGCAATAGTGGGGGCTCTTTTAGCTGCTTTTGTCTACTCGCACAATCTTTCATTCATAATATTCATATTGTTTGGAGTAGTGGTGCTCTTCTCAGTGTATCCAACATTGAAGAAAAAGGACCTTATCAAAAGAATCAAACCAGATGCCAGCACCAGGATATTCCAGATGCATGGCTCGTATTACGATCGTGCAGAAAAGAAGATAATAAGATATGATGGTGTGCGCTGGTGGCTTGGAGAAGGGATAATGTGTATTGCAGGTTTAATATCTGGGCTTCTTGGTGTTGGCTCAGGAGTGCTCAAGGTTCTTGCAATGGACTCAGTGATGAAGCTTCCAGTCAAAGTAAGCACAGCTACAAGTGACTTTATGATAGGAGTAACTGCTGTAACTGGATCTGCCATATACTGGTCCCTTGGATACATAGTGCCTAGCCTTGTAGCTCCGGTGATAGTTGGGGTTATCATAGGTGCATACTTTGGAAGCGAGAAGATGGAATCAGTGCATAAAGAAAGATTGAGGAAGATATTTACAATAGTTCTTGTAGTTGTTGCTGTAGAGATGATATTGAGGGGGATTGGAGTTACATGAAGAAAAGGGATATGAATGTAGTGATTTCATGGATTCTGAAAGCCGGAGTAATAGCCAGCGCAGGGCTTCTCATTATAGGCATGCTGCTCGCTTATTCTGGAATTAATAGTATCTCTATATACGACACCGTCTTTGAGAGCTTGGGAGTCTTTGCATTGTTTGCAACGCCAGTTGCCAGAGTTGCGACTTCGGTAGCTGCCTTTGCCATTGAAGGAAATAAAATTTATACTGCAATAACTGCGATAGTCCTTATGAATATATTGATAGCCATCTTCGTTGTTCCAGCAGTGCTGCATATCTGATTTGATCTAAAAGGTGGAGAAGCATTCGATGTTATAGATCAGCTTTGGCAGCGAGTTTGCATGGATGAAATTATGGCTCTCTCCATCTTGCTTTCCTGTAACCTACGACAAGGAGGACTATGCATACAAGGATTACTATGACCCAGTCAACAAAGAGGGCGATAGGATCAATCGCGATGTAATTCATTGAAGCCTGGGCGATTTGTGCAGCGTATGTGGTAGGGGAGATGTACGCAATGTATCTGAATGGAAGCGGAATGTAGGTTATTGGATAATAAACAGGGGGAATTGTGCTTAGCAGTACTGTGACTATTCCGGAAAAGCCCCAGCTCTGCAAGACATCAGTAGTCAATGTTGATAAAAAGAATCCGAGCGCTGTTGAGAAGAGAAACATCAAGGCCATCACCGCTATTATTGTTAGTGCCTGTATCGCTGTTGGATGTATGTAAATTGCAGCAAGTATGGTAAGAAGTATCAGGACAGGTATTGAGAAGACAATTTCGGATAATCCCATCCCCGCAACATAGACCGGAGCGCTGGTAGGTGAAGTCACAACCATATCCTGAAGCTTTAGGTCATTCTTCAGATGGGAGAGATCCCCTTGTATGCTCACCCCAGACATCACAGCAGTCATTATCAGTGCTCCTTCTATGCCTATCCCTATCAATGCGCCATGGCTTACAAAGACAATCACTATCAGTATTGAGATTGGGGATAATAGGGTATTTATGAACATTATAGGATAATTCTGCATTGCATATATGGCGTTGACTAAGACTGATGCAAGAATCTGGCTAAATACGCTTCTCTGCTTTAGTGCCATTCGCCCTCGCCGCTTTCTTCAGTATCTTCATTTATGGAGCGCTTTGCAAAGTAGTAGAAGAGATCCTCAAGCGAGACAGGATTTGTTGAGAACTTCATCTTCTTCTTCATCAGCATATTAGAGAGCGCGAATGCCTCTTTCTGGTTTGTGAGAATCTGGTATCCTTTCTCGATCTTTGAGGCTCTTACACCTTTTGGAAGCTTGATGTTGGTTGCATCCATCACTCTTACGCTGTATTCCTGGCCTGCCCTCTTCCTCAGCTCTTCCATAGATCCTTCTGCAACAAGCCTTCCATCTTCTATTATGACTATCTTATCAGCAAGATACTCTGCTTCTTCAAGATAATGTGTAGTCAATACTATTAGATAATCATTCTTGAGCTTGTTCAGGAGTTCCCAAAGCTCTTTTCTTGAGATTGGATCGAGCCCTGTGGTTGGCTCATCAAGAAATATGATTTTCGCCTCTGAAGCAAGCACTGTTGCAACCAAGATCTTCCTCTTAGTTCCTCCAGAGAGCATCCTGCTGAGCTTCTTTGCATTCTCTTCCAGTCCCAGGCTCTTTAGTGCTGCTGAGGCTCTTGATGATGCCTCATTATAAGGAAATCCGCGATATAATAAATAGGAGAGAACCTGCTGTCTTGGGTTCATCCAGGGTATTGCGCGGGCTTCCTGAGGCACTATTGCCATTAAGTTCCTAGCCTTAACAGGATCTGCAATGACATCTATCCCGTTTATCATAGCAGATCCTTTCGTAGGCATCAACTCAGTAGATAGTATGCGTATTAGGGTAGTCTTGCCTGCTCCGTTCCTGCCTATTATGGCTAGTATTCCCTTCTCTGGGAAGCTTAAGGTAACGTCCCGCAAGGCATACTTCTTCCCATCATATGTCTTTGAGATCTTCTTAACAGTTAAACCGTCCATCCTGATGCCTTCTTTTCTATTATTGGAAGAGAGCATTTATTAACCAATAATTATAAGCATTCATCTGTATAAATAAAATGGAAATTCTGGGTCTATTATGCTCCCGATTAAAAGATGCGAGTGGTGCCTTACTGATCCGCTTTATATCAGATACCATGACAATGAGTGGGGGAGGCCAATCCATGATGATAAGAAGTTATTCGAATTCCTTGTCCTTGAAGGAGCTCAGGCAGGTCTCAGCTGGCTAACAGTGCTGAAAAAAAGAGAATCTTACAGAAAGGCATTCGATCTCTTCGATCCGCAGAAGATAGCCAGATACGATGATGAAAAAGTCAACTCTCTCTTAAACAATCAGGAGATAATACGCAACAGACTCAAGATAGATGCTACCATAAACAACGCAAAGATCTTCCTTAAGATCAATGATCGTTATGGAAGCTTTGACAGATATATCTGGGGCTTTGTTGACAACAGGATTATCCAGAACAATTGGGATTCTATCAAAGAGATTCCTGCAAAAACAGAGGCATCAGATATGATGAGCATGGTTCTCAAAAAAGAGGGCTTCAAGTTTGTTGGAAACACAATCTGCTATGCGTACATGCAGGCAGTTGGAATGGTTAACGACCATCTGACTTACTGTTATCTCCACAAGAAGTGAAGCAAGTTAAATAATTAGGTAAGATCCGAGATGCTTAAATTAGTACCAAATCTCACAGCAAATCTAAAAGCTCAGAGAGAGGTTGGTCTCGGAGATTGAGCTCGTTTTCTTTAGGAAGTTGTACTTCTCAACTTTTAGCCCCGAGAGGGCGTCACTTTAGGGTCTTTGCCCATTCTGCGAATTCCTTGTGAGGAGAGAATGAGCCTGCGTTCATAACCCTTATCTTTGCACCTTTGAAATCGCCGTCTTCAAGCTCAATCTCTTCCTTTATAGTATCCATATCAGCATAATAGACCTCTACCCAATGCTCCTTCCCTTTCATGAAATCCGATATGATCTCTGTATTCATCAGCATGGGAAAAGAGACGAAGAAGAATGCTATTCCATAATGCCAATAAATGGGCCCTCTTCCCTGGGATTCTGTTATCGCAGTCTTTGCCAGTTCTTCTTTGCTGACTTTATATAATTTATGTATTACCAATTCCTTTGGAGGCTGATGTGTAACCTGCATATCATCACCATTGGCTTTTCTTTCTTAAGTATTAAAACCTTCTCTAGTAAAAGATAAATATCAGTAAATATAATCTTACTCTGTGAGTTTTTGACTGCTTATACTGCCTCTGCAATGCAGGGATCGTCGTCTCTGTTGGCAATTGCATTTGTTGCGATAATACTTACTTTCAGGGTTTACAGAAATATGAAAGGCACCAAGTTTACGGCAAAGAAGCTCTATCTCGCTCCTGCAACATACATACTTCTTGCATTATTCTCATTTGCAATATACAGCTACACGATTGATGAGATAATATTGATGTTTGTGCTTCTGGCAGCAGGGATCGGGGCCGGATTTGTTCTGGGTTCTGCCGAATTCTTTATAAATGGGGGAGAGACCTTTTACAAGAGATCCCCTGTAATCATAACAATATGGATTGTCTCTTATATTGCGAGGTTTGGGCTTGCTTACGAGTACCCAAATGTGATTATTATTAATATTATAGTAGAGGCTGCGCTATTCTTCACTACGGGATTGATAATAGGAGAGGCAGTCAGCATAAGCAGGAAGTATGAGGAGCATAAGAGAAATTCTTCCGTACAAACTACTTCTCAATAAGCTTCTTTGCAGACGCTGTCACCTTGTCTGCTATCTCGTTTCCAGCAATGCTCAAAGCCTCGAAGGTTGATGCGCCGAGATGCGGAGTAAGAAGGAGATTCTGGTGTTTTATCGCGTAATCTATCAGCATGTCGCGCTTTGCTGTAAAAGGCTCTTTTGGGAAGACATCTATCGCTGCTCCGCCAATCCTCCCTTCCTTGAGCGCTGAGAGGAGTGCGGTTTCATCAATTATCTCAGCTCTTGAAGTATTTATGAAGAGTGCGCTCTTCTTCATCATCCCAAATTCCTTTGCGCTTATCATCTTATCAGTCTCTTTGGTATGCATGGCATGCAGTGTTATGATATCTGCTTCTTTAAGGAGATCGCTTAAGTTTACCTTCTTGAACTTGTCAATGCTCACATACGGATCAGAGTAGATGATATTCATGCCTAATGCTTCAGCATACTTTGCAACCTCAGCCCCTATCCGCCCAAGACCTATTATCCCCAATGTCTTTCCCCCTAGCTGGTGGCCTATGAACTTGTAGCGATCCCAGCCGCCTTCCTTCATATGCTCAAATGCCCAGGGAATATTGCGAGATAGGCTTAGCATAAGAGCCATCGTATGCTCGGCTGTCGATTTAGTATGCACACCATGAAGGTTTATGATCTCTATTCCAAGCGAAGCTGCTTTCTTTAGATCTATGTGATCCAATCCGGTTGTTGCAGATCCTATTATCCTAAGGCGTTTGGCTTTCCCAAGAAGAGAGGCATCTACCGTAGTCTCTATTCTTATTACAAGTATGTCAATCTCTTTTATTGTAGATTCAAGCTCTTCGCGCGTCATCCTCTTGGCTGTAACATTGCCAAGTTTCTTCAGCTTTGCTATGGCAGTCTTATCAAAATACTCTGGTTCTGTTACAAGAATGTTAAACACATATTCGCCTTAGGCACCTGAAGATTTCTGCATCCTTGGATCTGTAGCTTTTATTATCTTTGTTACTGAGCTCTTATTAAAGCCTTTGAATCCCTGTGTACGCTCAAGATTCTCCATATGGCTTCCTATAGCTCCATTCTTTAAGAAAGTCTCATATTGATCTTTTGTTATAGAGCCTTTTGAGAGAAGAGTATCCAATCTCTTCTTCTCGACTTCCCATCTCTCTCCAACAGTGAATGCCTGTTTAAGAAATTCAAAGTAAGAGAATGGGGGCATGACCTCAACGCCAAAGCCAGGAAGATCTTTACTCAATTTGTCAAAGTCAAATCTTGCTTCCAGATGATGCATTCCTGCCTGTAAGATGCTTTCCCCATGAAGGCCGACCCATAGGCCAACGGTGCCCAGAGTTTTTCTGTCTTCTAATCCTTCATGTGCAAAATCAATCTTTGTCTCTTCAGGATAAAGATCAACATCTGTAAAGACAACAATATTGCATGTTGGATGTTCTAAGATCTGGGCTCCCCATTTAGCTTCTTCTCCAGCATAGTATCTCTCCCTGCATTTGTAGCCCATGCTCTCAAAGATCTTTATCATTGACAAGAAATTGGCTCTTGATGATCTATAAGTGTGGTGATCCTGATTACCCCAGCCAAGACCCAGCCTTTCCTGCCTTGATTTTTGTATCTGGCCTGCTTTATTCCTTCTCTCCCAGTAAAGCCGCTCTGCCCTGAAGAAAGCATCTGAGACTCTTGCACTATCCAGATTTTTAACTGCCTTTGCAATTGTTTTCTTTGTTTCTGAAAGGCCCTCCTCATCACTTTCAAAGAAGCGTTTCCGGTTTAAGAAGGAGCTGAGCATGGATATGTATCTATCAATATCTTCACTTTCACTCTGAAAGAAGCCATCATAACCCCTTCGCTCAATAGCTGAGAGAATAAATCCATTCTCATTGTTTATCGATGCTTTCCTGAAATTAGAGAAAGGCTTGCCTTCGGCCTTTACCCCTTTACCTAGAATCTGTAGAAATGAATCTAACTCTTCGGGTTTTAGCACGACTTCCATGCCTGCTCTTTTACTGAGAAGTATTGGGAAAAGATAGGAACTTGGATGCACAAATACGGCACTTTCTTCTTTGCTCTTCTTCTCAATAAAGCCCATTCGCTCCAGATCACGAGCCCTGACGCTGCTTTCAGGAATCGCGATGTGATCTATCCAATTAAAGAAAGTGGTAGAAGTTTCATCAGACATTCTCTTTGAGAGCTCGTTTGCAAAATGGTTCTTTGAGAGAAATTGTGCAGTTCTTGATTTGACAAACTCCTCTGCTTCTTTATATAATCCCCAATCGAAATCGCTGTTCAATGCGGCATAATCGATATCTTTGTTGTTCTTTACAGAATCCATGATTTAGGTATTGAAAAATAAGTTTTTATAAGTAAGCTTTTTTAAGCAAAAAGAAGAATTAGAAAATTAAAGAGAAATTAAAAAGAAAAAGAAAGAAGAGCTTTTCAGCTCTGCTTTACTGATAGGGATGCTATCTGTGCGAATGTAGATGCTTGTCCGGTGTTCGTTGTTGAATAGGCCATCCAGATATGTCCGCTGAATGCAGTTCCTATCGGCACAGTGCCCGTAGCTCCTTCAACGTTTCCATTGCTGTCGTAGCATGGCAGGTTAGTAACTGTTATTGTCTGACCGCTGTATAGCTCGTTTCCGGAGTATCCCGATATTGCAGAGCTTCCAGATATCGGATTGCCTGTCATTACATTTCCTGTTGCTGTATCAAGTGAGAAAAATGCGTTTGTTACTGGGGAAAGGCTATTGTATGAAGTTCCTGTTGTTCGAGGAAGTCCCGAGCTGTCAGCAGTTGCAGCACATGAAAGGAAGACATTGTATACCGGGTTTCCTGTATTCTGCCCTAGCTGGAATGTAAGCACTGAAGGGTACATTCCGTTAGAAGAGGCAGAGAGAATCGGACTCTGACATAGATATCCAGATACTGCCACACATGAAGTTCCGAGCAGCGAGCCTCCGCTGAATATTCCCAAGGAGAATAGCACAGCAAGCACTACTGCTATTATCAAAATTGCCCAACCATAAGTCATCAAGTACTCCATTGCGCTTTGGAGCTTTGATTCTCTTCTTTTCTCTATCTTTTTCATCATACCAACCTATTTAATGGTGTTTTATAAGAGAACATAAAGTTATTTAAATCTTTCGCGATTCCATAAGAGAAAATTGCTTCGTAATAACACTTATTTTCTCTTTTGATTTTTCTTCTGAGGCTTATGGAATAAGAGAGCGTTGCTCGTGCTTTCCAACTGTATTCTTGCGACATCCTGCTTTTTCCTGAAGTCTGGGACCAGGGAGCTTGCGAATCTAAGTGGAAGCGTTGAGTCGTAGATATCAAGCATTATCTCATAGTACTTCATTGCTTTGTCTGCTTCGTTCCTTCTCATCGATTCAAATGCTTCCCTCTTTAATTCACCAACGCAATCGAGAAGGCCGAGAAGGTAAGGAAGTTCTCCTTCTCCGAGTTCTTCTGCGCCAGGTATCCTGCCTTCCTTTATTATATGGTATATCAATCTTGCTTCCACGACTTCCTGATGGCATTGCAGCGAGTAAAATTCCATTCCTTTCTCAAGCGTATTTATCTTTGATAATATAGTTACAGACTCATCTAAGAGTTCCTTTGCATATGGAAGCTTGCCTGCATGCATTGCTGTTATTGACTTTCCGGTAAGCATGATCGCTTTTCTTGAGAGATCCATTATCTTATCCCTTCGCTCATGAAGCTCGAGTATCGACTTCTCGATTCTGTCTATATCTTTAATCACAAAATCATCGATTAATGATCGCTTGAAGCTTTCTTATTTCTTTCCTATCTTGTTTTCGCGACCATGCCAATATAGGTACTGCTGTGCATATCCTGCAAGATCTCCCCATTTGGAAGCTGCATGAGCATGTATCTCGTTTATGCTCTTCTTCCTGCCTTTGAAATAAACATTCTCAATTATTCTCTTAACCCATGAATCTATTGGAAATGCTTCGAAGCGCTTGTAACCGAAGAGCAGTATGCAGTCGGCAACCTTGTCTCCTATGCCATCAAGCGCCATCAGCTCTTCTTTTGCTTCGGAATATCCCATATCTTTCAGTGAGGCAAGGCTCATGCCATTTGAGCACTCTTCTGCGACGCTCTTGATATATTTGTCTCGGAACCCTGTGCCGCATGATCTTATCTCGGCAAGCGTTGCGTTTGCTATCTCTTCAGGCATTGGAAATAGCTTATAGGAAGTTCCATCAATGATCGCCTCCCTGCCAAATTTGGTGACCATCTTTTGCGTTATTCCCCTTATTCTTTTAATGTTGTTGAATTGCGAGATTAGAAAACAGAGGGTTGTCTCCCAGGGATCATTAAGCGTAACCCGCAATCCGTTCATTTTGGAGAGGGCTTCATGCATGAATTGATCTGTATCTATTCTGTTGCAGATTTCTCCAAAATCATCTTCAAGACCGAACCTTGAGATTATCTCCTTCATTGCCTCTGCATCGTTGTAATCTCCAGAATAACTAAAAGATAATCTTGATGCTTTTTTCCTTAGGAAGATGATGCCTTTGCTTGTAGAATAAGTCAGCCTTTCGATCCCCAGATCAGAGGAATAATCAGAATGGAAGGCAAGAGGCTGTCCGCTTCCGATGCTGAGGCCCAGACTGAGATTCTCGGCAGTTATGCTATGCCAGCCAGAACTGTTATTTGAAGATATTCCTACCACCTAGAAAATTTCGCCTATCTTCTTTCTGATCTGCTTTGTGGTATCACGGTCACGAATAGTCACAGTGTCATCTTCCAATGTCTGATAATCTATTGTGATGCAGGAAAGAACTCCTATCTCATCGGCTCTTGCATATCTCTTTCCTATGCCTCCTGTTTCAGAATAGTAGGAGCTAAGATTGCGCTCGTTTAGGAGAGAGTAGACCTCCCTGGCTTTATCCATGAGCTTTTCGTCTTTCTGCAATGGGAATATGGCAAAGTGGTATGGAGAGATGTTCTCGTTGAGCTTGAGATATGACCATCCTCTTTCGCTGCCGTCTACAGCAGAGTTGTGGAGTATTGCGAGAAGAAGCCTGTCTATTCCTATACTGGCTTCTGCGACGTGCGGCAATATCCTCTTTCCATCAAGAACAACTCCAAGCTCCTCGCCCGAGAGCTTTGCATGCTGCGATAAATCAAAGTCGGATCTTGAGGCATTGCCTGCAACCTCCATCCACCCATACTCAGTCTTTGCCTCCAGGTCTATGTTCCCCTGAGAATAGTGTGGAAGTTCTTCTTTCTCCACCTGCCTGAATCGATACGTCTCCTTTGACAGACCCATCTTGGCCATGAGCTTGTCTTCGAGATAGATCAAGAGAGCCAGATGCCTGTTTGGTATTATCCCCAAATCAAGCAGTTCGCCTATCCTGCGCTCCCTGGCCTCGTCGCTGTTGCTTTCCATGAATGTGATCTCTGCTTTTGCGAAGGTATCGAACCATATGCCATTGAATTCCTCCAGCTCTGCGCCGGGATCAAAGAAGAGCTCGGTCTCCATCTGGCCAAACTCCCTCATTCTGGATAGCTGCTGCCTTGGTGAGATCTCGTTTCTAAAGACTTTTCCTGCCTGAGAGATACATACAGGCAACCTGAGGCCATAAACCCTGAAAAGATTCTTGAAATCAACGAAGATGCCCTGGGCAGTCTCTGGGCGCAGATATCCATTCTCGCTGCTCCCGGGCCCGATCTGCGTCTTGAACATAAGATTAAAGCTTTCGATCTTTGAAAGCTTGCTTCCACATTTAGGACATTTTACTCCTGACGAGGAAATCTCTTTCTCGAGTTCAGGTATCTTCATCCTCTTAACTGCAGAGAAAGCCTTCGTGTCTCCTTTCTTCTCATAAAACTCTTCGAGGAGTTTGTCTGCCCTATGGGAAGCCTTGCACACCGTGCAATCTATTATCGGGTCTGTAAATGTTGCCAGATGGCCGCTTGCTTTGAGCACTATCTCTGGCAATATGAGAGTTGTCTCAACTTCCAGAGCATTGAGCTCTCCAAGAAAGAACCTTCTCCAGGTATTCTCTATATTCCTTCGTATCCTGAGACCTATAGGCCCATAATCATAAAATCCGCTTATCTCCTTGTATATGCCGAATGCCTGATAGTAGATACCTCTTCTTGATATTATGTCATTAGCTATCTTCTCACTCTTCTCCAATGGAACACCTTGATCCTTCTTTATTCGATATAATTGCTTTACAAAGATATATAGAGTTTAAATATAAGATAAATATCTGATAAATGGTGTTCTTTTGAAGGAAAGCATTGAAGAGAAGAGGGCAAGGCTTCTGGGCCTTGCAAAAGCAAGCCTGAGCGAGGCTTACTCTACCGAGGAGCATTCTCTCATACAAGCTATCAACGCTTACAATGAGACGGAAAAGATGAGAAACCTCATGCATGAAAGGCTTGAGGAATGGTACAGTATATACTTTCCAGAAGCCAAGATTAGCAGCCCTTCAGTATATGCCAAGTTTATAATAGAATTTGGCAGAAACAAGAAAGAGGTTGAAGAAATTAAGCTTGAGGAGATATTTGGAGATAAGAAAGAGGAAATAAAGAGCATTATAGAAAGAAGCATTGGAAGAGAGCCCACAAGCGAGGAGTATGCTGCAGTGAGAAGGATAGCTGAGGAAGAGCTGAACCTGATAGAGCTTGAGAAGAGGCTTGATAATTATATCGAGAAGACAACCAAGAAGCTCATACCAAATATATCGTATTTAATAGATTACAAGATAGCTGCAGAGCTTCTGGCCAAATCTGGCTCACTCTCAAAGCTTGCGGTGATGCCTGCAAGCACAATCCAGCTTCTCGGAGCAGAGAAAGCGCTATTCAAGCACATAAAATTCGGAAGCAAACCCCCAAAATATGGTTACCTATTCAAGATAGCTCCAGTAACAAATGCTTCTCGTGATGATAGAGGGAGAGTTGCAAGATTATACGCTGCGAAGATCAGCATAGCTGCAAGAGCCGATGCCTTCACTAAGAATTTCATAGCTCCAAAGCTAAAAGAAGATATAGATAAGGCGCTTGCGCGTGAAAGGAAGCATGGAAAAAAGAGAGAGTATCGGGCGAGCCCAAGGCAGGATCACGGTAGAGACAGGGGCAGAGAAGGGAGATTCAGAAATAGAAGATAAATGGATTTGGCTTTTCTGAAGCGATGGCCTTAATTATCTTCTATGGTGCAGAATAGCTGTACCACCAGGTATTATCAAATAACACAGCCTTTGCAACCCCACCATTATTGTTTCCAGAATAGTCTGTTACGTTTCCGTTCAGGGGCCACCATCCAGATAGTGCTTGAAGGTTTGTTGGCCTGCCGCCTATCCCCTCACTGTACAATATAGCGATGTCATTTGAGGAAAGAGAGGTATTGTACATCTGTATGTTTGATAAGGAGCCATTCCACTCGCTGACAGAACCATAAAGAGTGCCTATCTGCAGCGATGAGGGATTGCCAAAGCCTGAAGATGAGAAAGGCATCTCGTTGATGAGTTGGCCATTTACATAATAGTATGCATTTTGGCCATCATATGTAAGTGCCACGAAGTACCAGTTATTGAATAGCAATTTGAAAGAGGATGGAAGATTTCCAGGGCCTGTATTTGAGTAACCTATCTGGTATGTTAATTGCATCCCAGAATATTCTGCGCCGAAAGTGCTCTGGAACCTGAAGATGCTGAATGATGACATAGGTATTGCCCAATCAGAGACCTTAGTGCCTGTTGGCTCTACCCAGAAAGAGACAGTAAAGGAATTGTATGTACCGAAAAGGTCAGGCTGTGTCACGGTTGCAAAGCTTTGCCCCAGTCCAGTAGTGTGCATTACGAATTCAGGGAGCGCATCAATACATTCGCCTTCAAAGGTAATCAACGATGTTGTCTTGGGACCATATGGCCTGGAGACATGGCAGCTTCCAGGAGAGGCTTTTGGAGCCCAAAAGTTTGGATTGAATACCCCAAAATAAAATAAGATGGATAGTACTATTACTATGATAAGTATCGCCCAGCTGTAAGTCATCAGGTATTCCATTGCTGACTGCATCTTTATCTTTTTACCATAGCTGCCCAAGATAAACACCATTCATCTCTTTGTCATTGAAATGTACTTAACATTGGTCTTTCCGGTATAATACTCGAGAGGCCTTATCAGCCTGTTGTTCTCCCAGTACTCAAGCATATGCGCGCACCATCCCGGAACCCTGCTTGCTGCGAAGAGAGGAGTGAATAAGCTTGAGGGTATGCCTATATGGGTGTACACGGGCCCTGAGAAGAAGTCGACATTGGGCCAGATCCCTTTTGCCTTTCCTAGCTTCTTGATCATGAGCTTCTCGGCTTCAAGGGCTATTGCAGTGAGATTCTCCACTTCAGGAGAGGCGTGTTCCCTCAACTCTTCTAAATACCCTCTTATTATCCTTGCCCTTGGATCATACGCTTTGTAGACCCTGTGGCCAAATCCCATTATTCTCTGCTTGCCTGCAAGCGCATCGTTTATGTATTTGACAGTATTCTCAGGCTTCCCTATGGCGCGCATCATCCTCAGCGCAGCTTCGTCGGCTCCACCATGCAGCGGACCTTTCAATGTGCCTATTCCAGAAGTTATCGCAGAGTATATGTCGGAAAGCGTTGCTCCAGTGACTATTGTGGAAAAGGTAGATGCATTCGAGCTGTGCTCTGCATGCAGCACGAACATGATGTCAAGCATTCGCCTCTCGGATTCTGAAGGCTTCTCACCATTAAGCATGTAAAGGAAATTTTCTACGTGGCCAAGTTTTTTCTCGGGACGTACGTACTCCTCTCCATCGCGCACTCTCCCTATTGCTGCGACTATACTTGAAATCTTAGAGATCAGGCGGATGCTCTTTCGCATGTTTGCTTCCTTAGAATTGTCCTTGACGTCAGGATCATAGATTGCGGAAAGAGAGACTGCGGTCCTTAGAACATCCATTGGCAGGCCTTTCCCCGCAGTGTCAGTTATGACCTGAAGCACTTCGGGATCCAGATCACGCTCCTTAACCAAAGCATCCTTAAAAGAGAGGAACTCCTTCTCCTTTGGAAGATAACCGTTAAGAAGTAAAAAGCAGACTTCCTCGAAATCTGAGTGCTTTGCTAACTCTTCTATGGAATAGCCCCTGTAATAGAGCTTCCCTTCAATGCCATTGACAGAGCATATGCTCGTCTCAGCCATATAAATTCCTTCAAGGCCCAGATGTATCTCCGGCTTCTTAGTCCTCATACCAACACCACACTGCAATGATATAAATAAACAGAAGGGTTTATTTTTCTATTCCAGGAAATCATGTCGGAGCGGAAGAGGAGTACTTTGTAGCTATAGAAGCTACAAGGTTTGTTGCGTTGGAGTTTAACGAGGGTATTGTGTAATTGACCCAGACATATCCGAAAAAGGAGTTTCCCAGTATCGAGCCTGCTTTCTGGCTTCCGCCGCCGTAGCAGAAAACGCGGAAGACATGGCTGCTTCCGGTGAAGATCTCTACTCCGGAGCCGGGAGCATTTCCCTTAGGGTAAAATGCAGGGGAGTTCGTAGTGAATATATTGCCGAACGCAGGCTTGTTCCCAGTATTGTTGACCTGCGTTGAACAGGATACACCATTCACGATTATCTCGCTGCCTATCGCCTGCGAGAGCTGTATCTGCAGCGACCCAGACGTGTTAATGAAATAGAAGCCGCATGAGAATCCCGAGAAGGTGGTGCAGGACGAGGTAGTTACTGTCCGGTTAATTACAGACTCATTGTAGATTATTGCCAAGGCGACAAGTATTATGACGAGTGCAACACCATAGGATGAGAGATAGTCTATTGCAGCCTGCGCTTTTCTTGTATTTTTCTTGCTAGCCTTGAGAAACAATTATTTCGCCTTCATCTCCATCTTAGCTTCAAAATCGGAGATATTATAGGTAAATTCATCGTTTGTCTTTATTAATCCTTTCTCTTTGAGATACTCTCTTGCGAGAAGATAATATATCAGGGCTAGAGACCTCCTTCCCTTGTTATTGCATGGAATTACAAGATCAACAAACTTTATCCAGTTGTCTGTATCGCAAAGCGCTATCGTAGGGACGTTTGTCTTGCTTGCCTCCTTTACTGCCTGCCTCTCAGTCCTTGTATCGCTTATTAGTACTATCTCAGGTTCTGTGAAATCCTCTCTGTTTGGATTCGTAAATATTCCAGGCATGACCCTTCCTTGAAGAAGCTTTGCCTTTGTTATCTCTGTAAATTTCTGTGCTGCTGAGACTGCATATATTCTTGATGCTGTAACCGCTATCTCTTCAGGATTGTATTTTGAGAGGATCTTTGCTGCAAGCTTTATTCTCGTGTCTATCGTAGCGAGATCAAGCAGGTAAAGGCCGTCTTCCCTGACTTTGTATATGAATCTCTTCATTCCGGGAGTCTTGACCTTCGTCCCTATATGTATTCCTACTTCCAAATACTCTGACTGAGGTATCAACGTTTCGTTTTCCACTTATACACCATTAAATACGGGGTCGCCGAGATTTTCAGCTTTTTTGAATTCCCGTTAAAGACCTCGGGTCATGTGCTCCCTAAGCACAGAGCCTACCAGGCTAGCAGACGACCCCGTGTTAAATATCTTTTGTGAGAGAATTATTATATCTTGTTATAATGGCATCTCTCTCAAGTAAAATGCTTACTTTCTCCCATAATTGATGATATCATCTATGAGGTCAACGTGACTTATCAGCATTCTCCTGCAGCAGTATCTCTTTATCTTCATTTCGTCGAGCACCTTTGCTGGATCTTCTCCGTCAATGTTAACTCTCTTATTGTACTCTTCCCATTTGTCTGCTATCACTTGGCCACAAGAGAAACATCGTACTGGTATCATCATTTTATCATTCCATTCATAAGTTTATGATTCCATCATCTGTAAGATTTCTGGAATCTCGCCCTTGCTTTAGGCCCTTTGAATTTCTTTGGCTCAACTCTTCTGTAGTCATCTGCAAGAAGAGATCTATCATACTGCAGATATGCGCTCTTTAATTCGCTTCCTTTTGATGCCTCAGTAAGAGCCTTTGCTATGGCAGACCTTGCAGCCTGAGCTTGGCCGCTGTTCCCTCCACCGCAAACATTAATATCAATGTCAAATGTGCTTGCCAATTCTTTGGTTTCGTTTGAGAGTTTTACTGGCTCCAGCACCAACTCCCTTAGGGCTTTTGGCTTCATGAAGTCAACATTTATCCCATTTACACGGATCTTTCCGCTGCCTGAAGTGAGCGTTGCCCTGGCGATGGCCTCTTTTCTTTTGCCTTTTGCAAGTATAATTATGCCCTTCTTTTTCTCAACAGCAGTTTTCTTTGACTTTGTACCGCTCTTTTTTGGAGGGGTTTTCTTTGCCTCTGCCTTGGGCTTTGCGAAGGTATTAAGTTCTTTTTCCAGATTTTCAATGTTTTGAGTCTTATTTGCCATTTAACCACTATTCTTTATAACCGAGCCTTGATGAGAGCTCTCCGATTGTTATGACTCTTTCGTAAATAGATATTGGATCTTTCACATCTATCTTATGCTCCTCGCTGCCTTTTAAGGCTGCTGGAGATCCCATATAAACAGTCAGTCTTTTGAGGGCATCTCTTCCTCTCGCCTGTTTCCTTGGCAACATTCCCCTTATGACCCTCTTCACGAAGAAGTCTGGCCTTCGGGATATGTGTGGAGAGTGCTCAGGATTTGCCTTGTCCCTTAAATTAAGCTTATGTTTGTATCTTTCTGTAATTTCTTCTGCATGGCCGCTGATAAGCATCTTCTCTGCATTTATTATAGTTACATTTTCTCCGCTGAGCAGCAATTTAGCTACCTGGGTTGCAGTCCTTCCCAATATCTTTCCTTCGCCATCTATGATCTTGCTCATGCGAATACCCGTTATATTATAAGTTTTATATCTGGCTTTCCAACCATCTCCTTTATGCTAACCATCTTGCACTTTGATTCTGCAAGTTTCTTGGCAGCTTCTGAAGAATAGTCAAGAGCGCTTATGTTGAAGCTCTTTGTCACCTTTCCGACACCCAAGACCTTTCCTGGAACTATGATGTTGTCCGATGCGTTTGCATATTTATCCAGGCGATTCAGATTGATTGAGACTCTGCTTCGCTTTGGCTTTGCAGCAAACTTTGCTATCCTCTTAAAGAGCTTTCTCTTCTTCTCGCTTGATGCGCTGCCGAAGAGCTCTGCCCATTCAATTATTTTCTCATTTTCAATCTTTCTTGACATTGTTTCACCATTGCGGGGGGTGAGATTCGAACTCACGCAAGCACTAAAGCTACAGGAATTTTGAAAGATTCCTCAATCCTGCGCATTTGACCAAGCTCTGCCACCCCCGCTCTTTATCATTTCTTCATTTCCTTCTGTAATTCTTTGATGCCATCGCTTATTATATTTAATGCTCTGCTAAGTATCTCGGTGGGTGGCATCTGGCCAAATGATTCTATATAGAATTCAAAAGTATCATCACTCTTTGCCTTGTAGGATGCCATGCCTGCCTGGAACTTCGTGCTCTTGCTCGGAAGCCCGAGTACTGCTTTGCCGGTCACTTTAAGCTTCTGGCCCTCTGCAAGCTTTATTATTGGGATATTCTCGTTTGCAACCTTTACTTCTTTGTCAGTGCTCTTGAGATCTTTTGAATAAACGGTCTTTGGGCCTTCCGCCTCTAAAGAAAAGAGTATCTCTTCCTTCTCATCGTACTTTCTTGGCATGGAGAGGGGAATCATGCCTATTCTGTGTGCAACATACTCATCAAACATCGAACCGGAGTTCTCATAAAACGTCACGCTGTCTATTGCTATCGCTTTGACGTCGTTCAGTATTATCCTTCTCAGCGAATTTACGAAAGTGTGGCTGACTCCGCTCAGCTCAATTGTAAGTGAGGTTGGATTACTCTCTATAAGATGAAATTTCATATGATCAACAGCTGTCAAAAACAGGCAAATGCCATAAGATTGATTATTGATATGTTAGGGAATATATATAAATATTGCTTGGAATTTGTGAGATGTGAATAAAGCCGCCTTTTATGTATTATAGATTTATGGCTGGAAAACCCACGACTTTTAATCGTGGGATGAATGCGAATGCGGCAACTGAAGATGTATAAATATTAACAGAGTAATAAACATGGTCATCATGAAAACTGCATATAAATACTATGAATATCCTTCAATAGAACAGAAGGAAATACTTAATCGGCAGATGTTTCTTGCGAAGGAAATCTACAACGTGCTCCTTGAAAAATCAAAGGCATACTACAAGGAAACAAGAAAGACGCTAACAGAATACAGGATGAATAATTGGCTCATGCAAATTAAGAAGGAAAAGCCAGAATTTACAGAACTGCACTCACAGGGTCTACAGGATATCTCAAAAAGAATATCGGATGCTTGCGTGCATTTCTTCAGAAGATCCAGGGAAAAGAAGCATGGAAAGAAAATAAACGTTGGTTTCTCAAGGCATAAGATGCCACAGTCTGAGGGAACAGTCTACTGCCAGGAATGCGGAATATCAAAGGGGAAGGATCCGGGTGCAAGCATAAACATACTCAAAAGAGCTACCTCTGGACAAAGGGAAATGCCTGCCAGTGGAGATATTATAAGACCTTCAGCAATGAATGCTGATCTCGTTGAACGAGGAACCATATATGGTGTTTCACAATGACCAATATAAAACACCAACCAGAAGCCAACGGCCTTCAGTCGTTGGATGATCTCGCCTTTAAGCTGAATGATTCCATTATGGATATTTCTAAAACTTACTTTAATGAGAAGAAGAAGGATTCGTTTGGCAGGGCAAGGCTTTTGCTTAACAACAATGACCGACTTGGCACACCAGACAGGCACCATGCCTCGCTTGCAGGAATAGAAGGGGATTCTAAAGACCTAAACAAGGGAGAGGCATTGTTCCAAGCAGGTATTGGAGAGTATAGATATATACTGTCTAAAAATATAACATTTGATATCTTCATCTCCCTTTACGATGTTGACAATAAGTCTTTCGCTGGGTTCAGGACTGAAAGAAGCCCTGATGAGGTATCCATGCTGCGGTTTTTGGAAGAGAGCAAAAAGAGGAAGATGAGGAATATAGAGATGAGAGTTTATGGCATGCAGGACAATGACGCTTCCATGGCCCAATTAATAGAAAGAATCATTCGAAGTTCGAAGGCAAGCTTGGTGGAAGTTGACATTTTCGGAAAAGAAGTTAGAAATCTCGCTTTTGATCTGAAGACAGGGATGGTCTTCAACCTGCTTCTGCTGAATAGAATATATAGGCCAGGGGAGCTTGCCAACAAGGAAGTTGCTGGAATCGGATCTCAAGTCCAGCTAAAATTCAATCCGGGATAGTTCCCTGTGTATGGGACCTGAAGAGGTGAGCTTGCTCTCCTTGAAGGATATGGAAGTTACCTCGAAAGAGCCGAAGTCGCGATCCCTATTCTCGCAGATCTTTTCCTTTGCCAAGAAAATGCCACCTCTACTCTTGACCCTGGCTATGGTAAGGTGTGGCACAAAATTCTCCCTTTTTATGTTTATTGCCTGCTTCGCTAACGCAGATGCTTTTTTATGCAGGCCCTCAAGATCCTCTGCGCCTGAAGATATGTTTATGAAGACGACACGCGGCTCTCTTTCCGGAAATGAAGATAGTCCTCGAAGGCTTGCCATAAAAGGTGCAACTCTCAGCCCCTTTAAGGAAAGGGCCACACTTTCCGCGTCTTCTTTGCTTATCTCCCCGAGGAATGCGATGGTTATGTGCATAGCATCTTCCATTACTGGAACTATGCCTTCGGCCTTTTCTTCCCCGAATATGGACAGTGCCGCTTTCTTGATCTTATCCGGAATCCCTACTGAGATAAATGCCCTCATGATTCCTCTTTTAAATATCATTATTTAAAATGATTCTGATTAATGATATACTGGGTTTTTCTATGGTAAGCATAGAGGATTTATCAAAGATAGAGCTAAGGATAGGCAGAATAATAGATGTTCAGGATCATGAAGGTGCGAGAAAACCCATGTACAAGCTCAGAGTTAATCTTGGAGAGGAGCTTGGAGAGAGGATTATAGTCGCTGGAATCAGGAACGTATACTCCAAGGAAGACCTTCTGGGAAAAGAGATTGTGTGCGTTGCCAACCTTGAGCCGAAGCTAATCGCAGGAATCGAGTCAAACGGAATGCTGCTAGCAGCCGGGGAGGGAGAGAAAGTCTCACTGCTCATGCCTGACAAGGAGATTAAAGAGGGAAGCAGGATTCATTGAGGGATATCATGATAATATGCCTTACAGGAATGCCAGGGGCAGGGAAGAGCGAGGCCTCACTAATCCTCAAAAAACATGGATTTGAGGTAATAGAGATGCGCAGCATAGTGCTCTCGATGATGAAAGAAGAGCACATTGAGGTAAATGTTAGAAGCCTTGAGGAATTCGCCAGGAAAATAAGGGAAGAGCGCGGAGCTGATGTTGTTGCAGAAGAGCTGGTTGCAAGAATGAAAGAAAGGAAAGACAAGATAGTTATCGTGGGGCTTAGAGGGATGGGCGAGCTGGAATATCTCAAGAAAAAGATGTCGGATATACATGTTGTTGCCCTCATCGCAGATAGGAGCGTGAGGTTCGAGAGGCTAAAGCTGAGCAAGAAGGACAGCCTGGGAAGCTATGCAGATTTTGAGCTTAGGGAGATAAACAATGCAAAGAACCTTGGAGTAGATGCAACAATGAAGCATGCAGAATTTTACATATTCAATAATGGCACAAAGGAAGACCTCGAGAGGAGTGTTGAGGATCTCTTCGCAGCGCTTGAGAAGAAAGAGAAGGAGAGGGAATCAGGAAACCTTTAATACGGCAACTTCCTGGCGGCGCACAATGCCAGAACTTACGAGTGCCGCTCTGTTCCTGAATGCATGAAGGCCTTTCTGGGTAAGGGCAAGAGGCTTGTAACTCTCTCCTTTCTCAGTAAAGTCGATCATTCCCTTCTTCTTCAATTGCTTTAAGGTATACCACACACCGCTCTGAGAGACCGAATGCTTTAAGTATAAATATTCGACGAATCTTGTGGCTGCAGGAATCTCGTTGAGACCAATCTCTGAGATTATCAGCATCTCCTTCTTAGAAATGGCTGATAACGAGTCAAGACTATGCTTTAGTTTAAGCGCACGCATAAGAACCCACCAACAAAAAGAGTTTTTTATTAGGAGCCCTTATACGGCGCTTCTAAACAATGTGTTATATATGCACTTGACGCCTATAACACACATGGCGTCTATAGACATGGCTGGCAGTATTGGCAAGGAGAACCAGATCATTGGAACCTGTTTGCCAGCTACCATATATAACATCTATAATGATTTTATCCTTCCTTATTCCACGTTCACTAATATTACTAACCGACCAACTCTTATTTAAGCCTTTTGTCCAACCCGGCTTTGCTCCTTTAGTCCATCTTACCCCTAAATTAAGATGCAGACATTAGTAGCAAATCTGTCCAACTTTCTCGGAAAGAGAATGACGAGATATCCAGAAAGATTTTTAGTCTTAGAACAATAAGATAGGTTATGGTGTTTTGATGGCCGCAGATCTCAATGTTGAGCTTCAGTGGAGTCCGGAAGTAGATAGTCTTATTGATTCTATAGACGATATGATTATACCGAAGCTGAACATAAGCCTTAGAGACCTTCTCTTAAATCCGGAGAAATTCAAGGATACTGATGGCATAGGCGATACGCTCTCCTCTGTTAAAAGTTCCGTAGATGAATTCTTTGATAGCTTATTTGGGGATCTTTCTGATGAGAGAAAGAGGCTTTCAGTCGAGCTTGAGAGGACAAATGTAGAGTATGGGAAGATAAACAATGCGATATCTTCCAAGACCACATCTGCAAGCATACCTTATGTGAAGCCTCTTTTCATAGATTCTGATCCGCGCAGTAGGGAAGAGATAACAATAGAGAGCTATGATGAAGGATTCGATGCGCTTTTGTCCAAATTCATAGTGAATTCTGATTATGTTGCGGACCTCTCGGCGAAGTACAATGAGTATAATCTGGGGTCGTGGGTTTTCTCTGGAAAGAAGGTGTACGTTCTGACCTTAAACCAGCCCACAAGCGTAATATTCTCTCTTGAAGAGAGCAGGGACACTATAGTCAATCTGCTCAACTCAGTAACAATGAGTATAACGTCGCAGAATCAGACAGCTTTGCAGAACCAGGGCAAGAGTGGCGCACCGCAGCAGCCAAAACAGAAAAAGCCCAGTAAGAGTTCCTGATTTATCATGAAACAGGAAAGAATAATAGCAGTAACTGGCACACCAGGATCTGGCAAGAGCACAGTCGCAAGAATGCTCGCTGAAAAGATTGGAGCGGAGCTTGTCGGGGTGAACGAATTCATAAGGGAGAGGAAGCTTGCGACCAGATATGAAAAGGACGGAACCGCAATTGTCGGGATAAATCTTCTTGAAAGAGAGATAAATAAGGAGTTATTAAAAAGAAAGGGGAGGGTAGTTATAGAAGGGCATCTTCTTTGCGAGCTTAAGATAAGGAACTCCTGCATTATAATAGTTAGAGAGCACCTTCCAACAATCATAAGTAGGCTTAAGAAAAGAGGTTACTCTATTTCCAAGATACGGGATAATATCGTTTCTGAGGCCACAGACTACTGCGGCATAAATGCTAGCCTGAATTACGAGAGATCTATAGAGCTAATGAATGATGAAAGGTTTTTGGGCACAGCAATCAGGTTCACGCAAAATAAACTAAAGCCGCGAAATAGGATAGATCTCCTTATAGAGCTTGAAAAAGTGATAAGTAAAGATCCAAGACTTGCACTCTGATATTTCATCCGCTAAACAGCATGGTTTCCCTTATTCATTTAAATAATTAACGAAATGGTCCAAAGATAGTTACTAAAAAGAATGCTGTGAAAAGCGTTAATAATATTCATGTTGAGTAAGAACCAGATAGGATATGCAAAGTTTAGGAATAAGCAATGCGGACGTGACTCTCGATAGATACAAGTTGGTTTTCGGAGGGCGTGAGATAAAGCCTTCGATCAGAAGACTTGGGGAGATACAAGATGTGTTGCTTGACAATGTGATTAATTCCAGCAATAAAGACAATCCTATTTATTATATGTATAGATCAAGCATCCGTTCAGAAGATGAGCAGATATTTGAAAAATCTGAGATAAGATATGATATAACTGTGCTAAACAGCACAAGGCTTGGAAGGGAGCTGAACAAGACCCTTGGGCATTTCCATCCGATTGTGCATGACGGCCTCTCGTATCCTGAGATATACGAAGTTTTGTCAGGAGAGGCCCTGTACATACTTCAAAAGCAGGCGAAAGGATACTACATCGTTAAGATAATACATGCAAGGGCCGGGGAGAAGGTATTGATCCCGCCAAATTATGGGCATGTCACTGTTAATCCGATAGATAAAGATCTTGTAATGGCTAATCTTGTTAGCAGCAGGTTCTCTTCGCTGTACGAGCCTGTTAGAGAGAAGAAAGGAATGGCAGTGTACATCCTTGAGGACAGCTTCAAGGTAAATAGCAATTATGACTATGCAAATATAGAGATAGAGTTCTCGAAGAATAGGTTCAAATTACCTATAAAGAGAACTCTTTATGACGCATTCCTATCAAATCCTTACAAATTTGATTACCTGAACGAGCCAAAGATCATCGATGGCAAATTCAGGGAAGAGAGCTAGGGCTTGGAATATCCATTAATCCATGTGGCTATATATCCAATGTTTATTGTGTTGCCATCATTATTGTCTCCTGAGTAATCATTTGCATTTCCATTCAGGAGCCACAGTTCTTTAGCTCTGGGGTTGATTTGGGCTATTGAAAGAAAGATGGTCTTTTCAACAGACGCAGAATCGCGGCAGAGATCTGATTAAGGATATGGCGAAGGAAAATTGTGGTAGGGGGCCGTGGATCTTGCAGACAAGATATTAATAGATTGGCAATAGACTATTGATGGGTGGTTTTTTGAGTGCGTTTGAGAAATCAGTTAGGAGGAATTTTGGAGGAGATCTCGTTGGCTTAATAAAAGATATTGATAGACGCGTGCTGATGCTTGATCTTGAGGGTGTTGTCGGACCTAAGCTCTCCGATCTTCCTCCAGGAAAGATGATAGCCAGGAAGTTGAGGGAATATGTGGCCAAAAGAATCAGCATAGAGGAAGAGGGAGGGGCCCTTGAGTCCGAGTTTCTCAGGCTTTCAAAAAAATATGGGACAGATGCACTATTATACGCTCTTCGTTGGGAATATGGAATAACGTATCAAGATGTAATAAAAGAAGTATATATGCCAGAGCTCAACAGGCTTGAACAATACTTAACTCCAGACAAGGAGCTCAGGGAGCTTCTCAAAAGAGCAAGGGATATTGGCAAGGAAATAGTTTTGCTTAGCAATAGCAATTCTGCAGTTGTTGATGCGATGCTGAGCGGATTAGAGCTGAGCAGTTTGTTTGACAGCGTGATAACTGTTGAGATGTTTGATAAAAGATTGAGGCCTAAGCCTTACCCTGAAGCATACGATCTTGCTCTTGTGCATAGAGGACTGGCAGGTAGGTACGCGGATGCCCTATATGTTGATGATAGAAAAGATAATCTTCTCGCGCCACATGGGATGGGCATCAAAACAATACTTGTCAGTGCAGATAGTCAGAGTGAAAGATGGATCGACCACAGGGTTGATGATTTAACTTCACTGCTTAGGGTTGTAACCACCATATAAATAATATGGATCTTAAAGCATGTATAGGTCTTATTGAAAAACACCCGATGCTGAAGTTTGATGATAATGAAGCATGCCGTAATTATGGCAAGATTGAAGACAACCTGAGAAATATTTTCAAGCTTTGAGAGAAAGGAAATATGAGCAAAATTCAGGTTTCTTGTTTATGGACGCTTCTCTAAGAATGTGTCTGATATTTAAGTAGATATGCAAAAATGTTGATAATGAATAGAGATTGTTGGTGTGTATTTGTCGATTATTTTAGATGCTTTTGCCTTGGTAGCACTTATTGTGATAGTACTTGCATTTCTTGTATACAACAATCTGATACGGCTAAGGAACAATGTAACTAGAGCATGGTCAAATGTTGATGTGCTTCTTGAAAAGAGGCATGATCTTATATCGAATCTTATAGTCGTAGTAAAAGAGTACGAGCAATATGAGAAAACACTCTTATTGCAATTGACCAGGTTAAGGGATTCCTGGAATGCAGTCAAAGACAATGGCGACATCTCCAGCAAGATCAAGACATCTAGTTCGATAAGTGGAAGCATGAAGACACTTTTTGCGGATGTTGAGAATTATCCTGATTTGAAAGCAAATACCACTTTCGCTGAGCTGCAGAAAGCATTGGTTGAGGTTGAAAATGAGATAGCGGACAGCAGACAATTTTATAATGATAGCATAAAGTTATATAATACAAACATAGAAGTTGTACCTTATAGCCTCTTTGCAAATGCGCTTCATTATACTCCAATGCCGTATTTTGGAGTTCTGGAATCGGACAAAGGAAATGTTGCTTTATGATGATTGTGTTTTGGTTAGGAAGAGATACCTGGTGAATAGGGCATGATTGGAGAATCGAGATACTTTAAATCCATTGGAGTAAATTATTATGGGACTAGAAGTTCTTTTGTATCAGAAAATAATACACACGGCAGAAGAGGGAGGAGCATATTCGGTAAGGTTCCGATCGCATTCATACTCTTTGCTGTCTCGTTGGGCATCCTTGCATTCTTAGGAACCCCAAACAATGATTATGGTACTGTCTCACCGCCTATAATAGCCAATATATGGCCATATGTTGCTGCAGATGCGCTAGTCTTTGGGGCACTTTTCATATTTGTAGGTTGGCTCGAATTCTCCCTCAATCAGTCAATCAGAGATATACCTACAATAAAGATCGATGCTGCTGCAGCAGGAGTAAATGAGATTGTAGCTATGTTCGTTCCGGAAAAAGAGGGTCTGCTGAGCCCGATATCGAAGCAGCAATGCATATTTTACAGTACGCTGTTGCAGAAGTATGTCAATGTGGGAAAGAATAGCGAGTGGCAGACATGTGGACAGATAACAAATGGAGCCCCTGCGTTATTGACAGATGGTACGGGGTACCTTGCAATAAATCTTGACGAGGCAGATATGGATATAGATTGTACGAATTATTATCCACTTAATTCCAATGGCGAGGGACTGAAGACGAATATGGATGAAGGAAAAAAGCTTCAAGACGGATTTGAAGGGCTGAACGCAGAGAAGAACTTCCCAATGCAAGGAGTAATGTTTAGCAAGAGCGGAGGAAGAGCATCCTTTCTTGAGGGTGCCCAGTTAAGAGTGCTTGAGTGGATTATACCTACAAACACAAATTACTTTGTCATGGGAAGGATTGGAGAGACTGTTGGCACATTTAATGATAAGCAAGTAAAGAGAATAGAATATGATCAGGCAACAAAGTTATTGACAGTAAGAAGCCAAAGCAAGAAACAGATAGAAAGAGCTGACACGTTTCTTTACCTCGTCTCTTTTGGCACAGGAGTCATCTTGTTTCTTTTGGGGCTTGCAATATTTGGCTTTGCATAAGACATACATTCTCCACAATTGAGAGGTGAATGTCGGCTGGCTGAGTTTCAACAGATTGCCACAGCCGATATATGATGTTTATTTATTATAGAGGTATTTAAAGTGGGCCCGCGGAGAATCGAACTCCGGATCTTCACCGTGTGAAGGTGGCGTCTTACCACTCGACTACGAGCCCATAGAATAAGGTTGTACTGAATTATACGTTGAAGTATTCTTTAAACTTGTT
>JAJZJV010000037.1 GCA_021809925.1 Microcaldota archaeon
TCATCTCATCATTTAAAATTTCAAAAGATGAAATAGTGCCATTTTACTACATCAGGCAAACGGCAGAAGTGTTCTTCGGATTTTCTAAAGATGACCTCGCCATACTTCCACTGCGCGTTCATTCACACGAAGGAATACGCGGATTCATATTTTTGCAATTTCTTACTCTAATTGCATTTACTCAACTAAAAAATAAACTAGGAAAAGCATACACGGTAGATGAAGTATTGTTGTCTATGAGAAATCTGAAATGCAAGGTATATGACAAAGATATTTTGATTAATGAGGTAACGAAGGAACAGCGGGAAATGGCCGAGAAATTGGGTGTCCTGGTGCCTAAAAATCTGGGAATTTAGGAAATTAAGCTTGCTACAGTACTCTGTATCTTTGCCATCTCCACGAGAGGCATTATATCGGTGTGTTGCGGTTTCTTTTATATATTCTAATAAATGATCCTTTACTTTATAAAATGCTTTTTCAGCATTAATACAATCATTTGACTTGCTTACATGAGAATATGAAGAGATTGCACCAGCAGCTACAAAATCTTCCAAAGCGAAGAGCTCATTCTCCTTAGATTGCATAGACTCAACACAATCTAGAAACCTTCTCCTTACTTCAATATTTATCTCCCCTGCAGCTATTAGTGTGGTATCCTCATTATTTAATGTATCAATCCACTTCCCAATGGCCTTCGCATTTAAAAGTGATCCGTAGACTACCCTCTTACCTTCTTTTGCATTAGTCGATAAATAAGCACCATTTGATGATGCCATGATCACTCTGGTTGGTTTTTTGTCCAGGAAAGAATAAGGAGAAAGAGAAAAGCTTTCGGTTTTCCTCGTTTTGTCGGAAGTTGGTTCTATTATAAACCCATGCGCTATTGCAGTAACCACTGCTGAACTAAATCGCAATTGATCGATAATCACAATATTATCATGTTGTGCTATTGCGTATTTTAAGCCATTGATTCCCCAATCAAGTTTTAGTTTGGACATGGCCCTCATTATAACTCACCTATATTATACCCTTAAGGCATGTGACATCCTCCCACCCGTAAACGGCGTGGGCTTCCCAAGTGAAACATGGATATAGATTATGGAACAAAAATGAATATATATGTTTACGATAAAATCATATCATACGGAGGGACACGCCGAAATCCACGCTCAGGGAGAGAATGTAAGACCTCAAGTCCATGAGGCAATTTTCGCTGAACTGAGAACGTACCAAGTGAAACATGGTCTGATGTCATTTTCTCCCGAATGGAAAAAGGGAATTTTCCCAGATGGAGATTCGTCTGATGATTCTGGTCTACTGCTTCTGCGGTTCGCTTTCATCCCACCCCTAAAGGGAACCCTCTGAAGAGAGCGTGGGATTTCCCGCTCACGGTGTTTAAAATGTCTGGCACGAAAATTGTTACGGCATCGAACCCCAATCGCATTGCATTCTCAATGGTAGCGGGCGTATGTCTACCAGCAACGATTGTGTGCACTCCTGCTGCCTTTGCCTTTGTTACAAGCATTTCCATCATTTTTACTACAGAAAAGGCACTGGACAAAATACGCGATAATAGGCGCTATAGTAATTGCTTTCCTTGCGGAAGCAATGATAAATATGACACAGCTTTCCTGCCAAAATCTTCTCGTCAAGAACGTAAAACTCCTCAAAAAGTTCATGGCAAATCTGACACTGGCCTTCATTTATCCTGATGGACGGTTCAGATTTCAGGTTGTGAGCAACGTTTCAGAGCCAATTTCGGAACTTTTTGGAGATTTCTGGCAGAAATACCAGACAAAGACATAGAATCTCGCTGGTAAAATCGTTTTGGCGGATTGATTCAGAGAAGAAGGTTAGAGTAAAATATCGTTTTGGCGGAGTTAAGTAAGATGAGCACAGTATTGACATTTAGAAGACGAGCTAACAAAACGTGTAGAAGTTGTACCCTATCGTGAGATATATGAGCTTTGCTATCAGGTAGTTTGGCGCTACCATCCCTGGTATTGGAGAGAGCTCGTTGAAATCGATTGCTAGCAGTTCCTTTCTTTTTAGGATCTCACGAAGGATTGTTGTCAATTCATGGAAGGTTAAACCGTCAGGCTCTGGAGTCCCTACACTAGGCATTTGGCCAGGATCTAAGACATCTGCATCTATCGTGAGGTATATCTTCTTCCTTGTATTCTTGTCTATCGTGTCTATTATCTCCTCGATGCTCATATTATGCATATCCTTTCGGTAAAGCATATTCTTTGCGTACTTTCTACCACATTCATCATCAGTGCTCCTTATTCCGACACCATAGCAGCTTCCTGAGCTTTCTAAGGCCCTTGCCATTACGCATGCGTGGCTGTACTTGCTACCCATGTACTCATCCCTATAATCCGAATGGGCATCGAATTGCAAGACGCTGAATTCCTTCTCCATTTTTGCCACAGCGCGTATTGCGCCTATCGAAACGCTATGCTCTCCGCCAAGGACAAGAGGCAACTTTGAATCTTCCAGCAACCTTCTGACCTCAGCTTCTATCAAATCAGACATCGCATTGGCAGAGCTGTAAGTTGGAGCAAGCTCATCCAAGGTGTATATTCCAACATCCCTTATATTCCTATCAAGCTCCTCGCTGTAGTACTCTATACTCCTGCTTGCCTCCACTATTGCGTGTGGTCCCTCTCTGGTTCCAGCCTTGTAGGAAGTGGTAGAATCGTAAGGTACTGGGAGCACGACCACCTTTGCTTTCTCATAATCAGCGTCTTCCAGACCGAAGAGGTTGTAAGGAGGCATTGGATTCAGTATTTTCATTAAGACACCATTGAATATTGTAGTAAGATAAGAGATCAGAACCCTTCCACCTTAGGCCATTCTACATTAGGATACTTCAATTCTTCCTGGTACTCTTTGTTTGCGGAGCTCATCCTGCTCAATGCAATAGTAGCTATGCTGATAAATGCTACAGCACTCACAACAAAAAGGTAGTTAGCATTCGTATTAAGGAGTTCATAAGTCGTAATTATTATCGTAAATGAATCGACCAGTCCACCTATAGCCACACCTTTCCGAGAGTTTGCGAATAGAAAGATGGCAGAGATAAATCCGAATATTATTATGAAGAGGTTTGATAGATAAACAAGACTAACGTAGTTTACCGTATTTATGAATTCCAGTGGCCCGGTTCTCATGATCTCATTTATCACAGTCAGGGATTGTGGATTAAAGTACAGTAAGAGTGCAGCGTTTGCGACAAGGAGCACTGCAGATACATAAGCAAATGTATTTATTGGGTTCCTCATGTGCTCTGCTGTTGTAGCACTAACCTTCCCTATATCCTCAGCACAGTAGAACTCCTTGCCATATGCAACTATATCACTGTAACAGAATGACCTCTTGCAGTAACTGCAAATTGCATACGCGTTCCTCCATGGGTGTGTCGTGCATGTCAGGCCTTTTGCAAGCTTAAGGCTCTCTTTTTTAGTGATCTTTCCAGAAGGTATCTTCGGCGCTCCGGGCTCCAGTTCTTCTTCTATCTTCTGTATCTCGCCAAGCTTCTTTGTATTCTCCTCCTCTTCCTTTATCATCTTGGAGATGTATACATCAGTATCGTTCTCTTTTTCAGCAGGTTTGGTTTCGATAAGAGGAGCGATGCTTGGTTTTTCTTCAGGTTTTGCTTCGAATTTAGGAGGAATGGATTTTGGTGCAGGGGTTGGAGCTGGGGCGGCAACTTTTTCTTTTGGAACTGGGACCTTTGCTGCAACAGGTTTCGCAGCCTTCTTTTTGACCTCTATCTTAATCCCTCTCTTTTTAAATATCAGGAGTTCATTGGGATTAAGAGCCAACTCCTCACCTTATAATTAATTACTCAAACTTTCTGTTTGAGAGCCTCATTGCATTTTCTTTCTTTTTCTCGAATATTCCCTTGTGCTTCGCGCAGCTTATGCAGTAGTAGACTTTTCTGGTCTCCCTGAACCTAACAACATTCCCACTGTGGGGATCTGTGCCGAAGCTTATGTTCTTTTCATAAGAAACTGCCTTGTTTCTTGGAGACTTTCTGCCGCAGTTATCGCATGTTACTAGCCCTTCTCTTCCTCTCAATTAAACACCTTTATCAAGTATAATGGTGTAACATCCATATTTATATCTTTGCCCCTCTGCTTTTTATCAGGTATTTGAGCTCAGTGAACTCATATGCCTTTAAATTGTTTATCGTGCAAAAATATCTTGGGGTTCATATGAAGATATTGCTTATAACTGAATTTGTTGGTGGAGGCAGCCTTCTGAAAGGAGTGAAGAATGAGGAGAAGAAAGGCGTGGAAATTGAGCTTCGTGAGGTCGGATTTGGGCTTGATGGACTTACAGACTTGACAATAGGATCCCTTAAGAGCAAGAAGTTTGATATTGTAGCAGTCATACCTAAAGATCCAATCAGGGCATCGATAGAGATGAATAAGAGAGATGAGCTCAGATGTGCCCTCTGCGTCTCGGATAAGGACATAGATGAAGCCATAATGTGTGATGCAAATGTCTTCATATTTAGGAACGCAGACAGGAAGGCAATATTGTATCTCATGAGAGAATCAGAGGAGCCGAAAGAGCCGGACACGACTATCGAGACTGGGCAGAATGGCAAGAACTCTAAGAAGATTATTAACAATCCGAAGGATGATGAAGAGGAAGCTGTTGATGTACCATCTGATGAGCAGCCTTCTGGAAGTAGAAAAGGGCTTATGGGAAAGCTTCGAGATTCGCTTGGTATTGTTGACGTTGAAGGAGAGAAGCATCAAAAAAAAGAGAAGAAATAGTCATCTGTTTTCAGAAGGGTTCCTTACCTGCGCCATTATCTTCTTCGCCACTTCTGCCCCTAAGAGGGATGATACTTTCTCTTCAGTTCCATCTTTCTTGAGATCTGCAACTTTCCTGAATCCGTTCGTATATAGAATTCGCGCCCTGACCCTTCCAACTTGCTCCAATCTCACCAGATCTAGCAGCTCCCCACTTATCCCGTATTTCACCCTTACCCTGACTTCAAGCATCTTCGAAGTTCTGAGCTTTAGCACCCTTGCCAGTTCCATTGTTGAATAAAGAAGCCAATCAGCATTTGTGATCTTTGAGAATATGGCACCTGGAGTTGTCCTGTACTTTATCGCTATCTCCCTCTCGCTCTTCTCGCTTATCCACTCTTTAAGCATCATTGAGGTGCTTAGAACCTTTTCAGGATCTTCGGCATACTCGACCTCGCTCGACCGCAATATTGGCATATATGGTATTATCTCCTCTTCAGCCCCTTTTATTATGCCAAGATGAGGCCTCATTTCCAAGGTATTTGATATTATAAATAATATCGAGTCCTCATCAAGCGCATGCGGCAATGCATCAACAAGCCACTTTGCCGATAGAGGGTCCAGGTATAGCTCGCTTATCCTTGCTCCGAGCTTTGTTGGCTTGTACCTGCTCCCTTCTCTTTCGATGAAATCCCAGCTCTCCAGTTCGTCCAGTATCTCCTCTGTTATGTATCTAAGCCTTGAATAATCAGAGTATTGATAGCCGTAGAATGTCTCCTCGAGAAATCCGGCTATCGATTCGGTGCTTGTCAGGAAACTTGTGGAGATAAATGCCAGAAGATGAGTCCGTAGCATAGGTAGCGCGCCCAATTTCGAGGTAATCTCATCGAGACTTGCTGTGATATACCTTTTCGTTAGATCGTCTGCCTCGCTTTCTGACCTTGCTATGAGAAGTGCTCTCCCATATTTGTCATATTTTGGCCTTCCTGCCCTTCCAAAGAGCTGCACCACCTCGTTTACACTTACTTTCTCACTGCCGAAGCCATCGAATCTATGAGTGTCTCTTACAACCACAGTGTGAGCCGGTAGATTTACCCCAAGGCCAAGTGTAGTGGTGGAGCATATCGCCTTGATCTTGTTGGCCTTGAATGCTTCTTCTATGATCTTTCTTTGCTCATTTACAAGGCCGCTATGATGGAATGCGACGCCTTTTGAAACTAACCTTGCAAGCTTCTCGCATTGATCCGTAGGCCTTCCGAGAACGTTTATGATCTCCTTTGATATCGTCTTGAGATCTTCAGAGTTTTTAGCACTCTTGGATTCGGTCACTTCGGAGAGCTTTTCCGCCCCGGATTCCGCGTTCCTCCTTGTACTATAAAATATAAGCAGCTGCTTTTCCTTTTCTAATGTGTCCTGAGTTATCCTCAGCTCAGGCAGCTTGTGGCTGCCGAGAAGCTTTTCCTCTTTTTCAGGATAATGCACTGTCCCGTTTAGCTCCACCCCCTTTTCCAGTATGACTGGACGGAAATCGCTCTCAACCAATCCGGCGCCAAGCCAGCTCGCAAGCTCTGCGGAATTTCCTATTGTTGCGCTAAGTGCCACTATCTGCGCGTCTTTGGCAAGCCTTCTAAGCTTTGCTATAAGTATTTCAAGCGTAGGCCCTCTGCCCGCGTCGTCTATCATATGAACTTCATCTATCACAACAGTGCCTATTAAGCTCAGCCAATCTATTCCATGCCTTATCAGACTGTCCAGCTTCTCTGTCGATACAAAGATCATATCGTATTTTTCGAGCCACATGTCGAGAGAGTCCATATCGCCTATCGAGATCGCTGCTTTGAGGTAGGGGTATGCTTCCTTGAAGTCATTGAACTTTTCCGAGACAAGAGCCCTCATCGGCGCTACGTATATCGCTTTCTTCCTGTCCCAGATTATGCTCTTTATCATTGCCAGCTCTGCTATGAAGGTCTTTCCGCTGGCTGTTGGGGCTGCAATGACTATATTCTTCCTCTTTAGAAGACCCGCATCTACGGCCATCTCCTGTGGGGGCGTTAATGAGGATATCCCTCTTCTTGAAGCGCTTTCTATTAGCTCTTCCGGAACCTTTCCCTTGAGTTCTTGAATAATCATTTTGGTGACATCCTCCAACGACTAAAGGTCGTTGGCTTCCCCTGCATTTGCAGGGTATGTTCTCAGTTCCTCGAGAGTCGCCTCCTGTCGAGGTCTTACATTCTCTCCCTGAGCGTGACTTCCCCTCTGTC
>JAJZJV010000038.1 GCA_021809925.1 Microcaldota archaeon
TTCGCCATCTATTTTATCTATATGTTCCTAAATTTTTATATCTTCTTGTTCTGCGGTTCGCTCTCATCCCACCCATAAATGGCGTGGGATTTCCCGCTCACGTTGTTAAGTATTGCTTCTGATTGGCTTTCTTGTATGGATGATCAGTCAGAGATTTTCTTTTCTTGCTACATATGCAATAATGTAGTGTGCGTAGATTTTGATCTTGGCAATGTAACTGAACATATTTCTCAATCCTTGGTCAGAGAGAGAGCCGAAGCAAATATAAAGGTGTAAGGTAATAATATATCTTATTATTAGAATTAGAAGTAGGTGTAAGAAGTGAAGACAAGGCCAGCAAGAACTTGCAGGAATATAACTAGTCAGGCATGGAGCCGATACTCCTTGAGAAAGCCGAAGAAGAATTATGTTAGAGCACTACCCCACACGAGCTTGCTTGTATTCAAGATGGGAGTCGACAAACCAGATTACGATGTACAGATGCATCTGAGCGCGAAGGATGACATCCAGCTAAGGTCAAATTCGCTTGAAGCTGCAAGGCAGGTTGCGAATAAATATTTGGAAAGAGAATTGCCAAATGGTTACTACTTTAGGGTTCTTACTTATCCACACAACGTGATAAGGGAAAAAAAGAGAGCTACAGGAGCAGGAGCAGACAGAATCTCACAAGGTATGGCCATGTCTTTTGGAAGGGCCATATCGATGGCTGCGCGTGTCTACAAGGGCCAGAATGTCTTTGAGATAAAGATAGACAACCAGCATAAGAATATCGCAAAAGAAGCATTCAAGAGAGCAGCTTCAAAGCTTTCAGGAACCTTTACTGTGAATGTGAAAGAACTTAAGGCTGAGAACAAAGTTGTTGCCTAAATACCCTCATTCCTCTTTTCCTTTACTTCTTCTTTTAAATAGAATATTTAGCTTTTCTTCGCTGATTCTCTGCCTGAGAATGTCTGTGAAATCCGGGCTGATGTTGAACCGAATCTTCCTCAGGTCCTCAATATTCCTGCAATTGAGCCTTGCCATCTCTGCTTTTAATTCTTCAAGTATATTTGAGAGGTAATCATGTACTCCTATGGCTCCGGCTTTGCTCTGTACCTGTACTAATGGCATGCCTATCCCACATGCATCTGCACCAAGAGCTACAGCCTTTGCAACATCTTTGCCAGACCTTATTCCGCCAGTTGCTGTTACGAAACCATCGAATGAAGATCTTATTTCTATTAAGGATTGGGCTGTGGGTATGCCCCACTCCTTGAATATCTCTGCGTTGCTCTTGCCTTTTGAACGATAAAGTTCTATTGCAATCCAATTTGTGCCACCTGAACCGCCAGTGTCTATCCCATATACACCAGCACTTCTAAGCCTGAGAGCCACATCTCTTGATATGCCATTGCCAACTTCCTTGACAATTACAGGCTTTCCTAATTTGGATGATATCTCGCTTATTGCAGAAGTTACCCCCTTGAAGTCTATGTTTCCTTCAGGCTGGGCTGCTTCCTGGCCTGGATTTGTGTGGATGCAGAGGGCATCGGCTTCTATCCCAGAGACCATCCCCTCTATCTTGCCAATAGAGTACTTTGTAGTCTGGGCTGCACCGAGATTTCCCATTAATATCAGGTCGTGCTCTTTCTTTACATCGTAAGTATATGCCAGGCTTGGATCTTCTATCATGGCCCTCTGGCTTCCAACCCCCATCGCAAGACCTGCTTCTGAGATTCCTTCAGCTATGTCAAGATTTATCTTTGTCACTTGCTCATGACCGCCAGTCATTCCAGAAGCGAAAATTGGCGCATTGATCATCTTTCCAAGAAACTTTGCGCCAGTCCTTACAGAAGAAAGGCTTATCTTCCCTGGGGAGCCGTTTGGCAAGAGATCTATATGCTCGAAAAGAGTTGTAAGTGTCTTGAATTGGACATCCCTGCTCAGTGAGAGTTGGACATGCTCAAGTTTTCTGGATTTTGTCTGATCTCCGCTCATCAAACCACATAGATCTCTGCATTCTTCAGTGCTTCGATATCCTTTGAATTCGTAAGGAACATAGCTATCCTCAGCTCCTCTCTTATCGATGGAATCTTTCCTTCTTCTGAGCTCTTGATTATGCAGGGTTCAGCGCCTATCCTGATGCATTTTGCCAAGTCAACCCCATCTTTGACAAGGATAGGGCTTGATGCCCTTCGTATACTTTTTTTCTTTCCTTTATCAACGAAAAAGAACTCGCCTTTTTCCTTAAGGTAAAAGAAGCCTTCTCTCTGTGGGGGGTTACTCTCTACTTCTACTGCAAGAGGAAGCGAGATAAACTTTCCCTCTGCCGAATCGAATTCCTCCTCTGTCTTAATCGAAGCTAGATCTAGATCTGGAAGAGCACAATACACGAACCTGAGATTCTTTATTTTGTCCATAAGAAGCACCTCCAAGAATATCGATACTAATTTATATTTTATGTGACATATTTATAACTAACATATTTAGGACATTTACAGATTTTGCCTGTTTGGCAACTACTTTTGATATGGTCAGACAATGCGCATACTATTGCAATTCCCTGAAGGCCTAAAACAGAAGGCCCTTGAGCATGCCAAGAAGCTTGAGCAGGAAGGACATGAAGTATTTATCTCTGCTTCACCTACATTTGGGGCTTGTGATCTTGCGATAGATGAAGCGAAGAATATAGGCGCGGAGAAATTGATCCATTTCGGCCATGCGGAATTCCACAGCGTAGACTTCAATGTAGAGTACATACCATACACGATAGATGCTCCAATGAACTTGCTGCCAGAGTCCTTAGATAGAATCAAAGATTTCAAAAAGATAGGACTTATCACCACAATTCAGCACAGCCACCAGCTGGAAGATGTTAAAAGGTTTTATCAAGAATATGGAAAAGAAGTTATAGTAGGAAAGCCTTTCGGTTTTGCGAAGAAAAACGGGCAGATTCTTGGATGCGATGTGGGTAGCGCTGCGAGGCTAGATAAAGAAGTTGATGCTTTCGTTTATTTTGGTGGGGGTTTATTCCATCCTCTTGGAGCTTTGCTCCAGACAACCAAACCATTTCTTGTTGTTGAACCATTCCAGGGAAGCATAGAATTCATAGATAAATATAGGGATATTTACAGGAAGAGGAGCAATGGGAAGATAGCTGCTGCGCTAAGCGCAAAGAACTTCGGGATAATTGTAAGCACGAAGAATGGACAGTACAACATGAACCTTGGAAAGATATTGAAGGCCAAGATCGAGAAGAAGGGATTGAAGGCAGCGATTCTTGTATCAAATCTGATAGATTTCGAATCGCTAAATAACATGCTCGAATTCGATGCGTTTGTCAATACTGCTTGTCCCAGAATAGCAATAGATGACATTGATAGGACAAGAAAACCACTACTGAGCGCTAACGAGCTTATAACAGCACTGGATATGATGAGGAGCTAACCTACGCTCAACTGTATCTTTTTCGAGACGCCGATTCCCAGATGCTCTTCCAGATCTGCCTTAAGGTACCAGCTTATGACTGCACTATTCATACCTGATAACATGCTTAATGCCTTCTCAGTATTTCCTGCAAAACCTCCTTGCTGAGAAGACCCAGAGTTTGCCATCGGTATCTTCAGCTCAAACAGATACTCTTTTTGCTCAGTGCCATACTCCTTCTCGCCATCAAGAGTTAGCTTGAAGTTATATATCTTCATTTGAGACTGATTATAGCCAATTCCTGGTCCACCGAGTCCCTCATTCATCGTAGGATTAATAACGGGGTTTCCTATGTACATCCCATTAGACGTATCTATTGCAAATAAATAAACATTTAGTGCCTTTGCTTTTTTCGGCTTATTAAGATGAAGCACTACCTTCCCTGTGATAGTGTCTCCAGAAGAGAATGTCTGCTTGTCAAGAATTATATCTATCTCGTCCTTCTTTCCAAATAATCCCATTAAATCATCAAATATTTGTTTTGGCGTGACATCCTTCCACCCGTAAACGGTGTGGGCTTCCCAAGTGAAACATGGATATAGAAGTATAGGCAAAAAAGTATATATATGTTTGCGACAAAATCATATTATACGGCGGGACACGCCGAAATCTACGCTCAGGGAGATTTGTAAGACCTCAAGTCCATGAGGCAATTTTCGCTGAACTGAGAACATACCAAGTAAAACATGGTCTGATGTCATTTTCTCCCGAATGGAAAAAGGGAATTTTCCCAGATGAAGATTCTTCCGATGATTCTGGGCTACTGCTTCTGCGGTTCGCTTTCATCCCACCTCTAAAGAGTGTGGGATTTCCAGCTCACGTTGTTAATAAACTATGATTAAACTCTCCGTCTGTGGAAACTACGCCTATCTCTGCTTCGGCCATGCTGCTCATTGTTTTCGCTCCCATAACTGCCACCTCTGCTTCTTCCACGGTCACTGCGATCTCTGTGATCTCCGCGATCTCTTGAGGAACCGCTGCGCCTATCTCCACCATATCTGCTCCTTCCGAATCCTCTTCTGGAGTCATCGTGGTTTTGGAAGACTCTTATGGATCTGTATTCATTAATATCAAGCTTGACCTGTTCCATCTTGATGTGCGCTATGTACTCTATGTCCTTTATCGTCTCGCGCTCATCATGCTTTATTATAGTAAATGCCCTTCCTTCTCCACCCATCCTCGCTGTCCTTCCAACCCTATGCACATAAACATGTGGATCTTCTGGAACATCAAAGTTTATTATATCAGAGACATCGCGTATGTCGATTCCTCTCGCTGCCACATTTGTTGCGATCATGAACCTTGATCCGCCCTTGAATCTATTCAGGGAACGCTCTCTGCCAGCCTGGGTTAGTCCCCCGTGTATCAGAACCGCATCAAACTTCTGCGCTCTGAGGAAATCGTGAAGGATATTGGATTCATTCTTGGTCCTACAAAAGATTATTGCCTTTTCTGGATTGTAACTGTTGATGTACGAGAGCAGCGTTGCAAACTTCATTCCGCCTTCTGCTATGGTATAAAAGTGCTTTATCTTGTCTACTGTTATCTCTTCTTCTTCACCAACTCTTATGTATGATTGATTATGCATGTAGGTCTTTGCTATATCTATTATCTTCTGTGGCATTGTTGCGGAAAAGAGCATTGTCTGCCTAGACTTTGGAGTCAATGACAAGATGTAATCTATATCTTCGATGAAGCCCATATCCAGCATCGTATCTGCTTCATCGAGTATCAAGAACTTTAGTGAATTGAGATCTATTGCTCCTCTGTTATGAAGATCTATTATCCTTCCAGGAGTGCCTATTATTATCTCTGGCCTGCTTCTTAGGTTCCTTATCTGATTTTCTATCGAAGTTCCTCCATAAACGACTATCGATCTGCACTCTGTTCCACTTCTGAGCTTTTCTGCAAAGTCGTAGATCTGAAGTGCAAGCTCCCTTGTTGGAGCTATTATCAAAGCTTCTATCCTGCCAGATGGCTTAATCTTCTCTAGTACAGGTATCAAAAATGCACCGGTTTTTCCGGTTCCTGTCTTCGCCCTTGCGATAATGTCCTTGCCTTCCATGGCTAATGGAATTGTCCTTTCCTGGACTTCAGTGGCCTCTATGAAGTTTATTCTTCTTAAGGCTTCGACTAACTTGGTATTTACATTCATCTCTTCAAATCTCTTCAACTTAACACCGTATTTAGAAAGAGCAAAAGCACCTGCTTAGGAATTTATTCAAACCAAAGAAATAGCCTGAGAGATCCCTCTGCTGCGTTTCCTATTTTATATTGTATTAATACAAGTATCTACCTATTTAAATCTTGCTATTTTGAGGCTTTGGTAGTTGGCAAAGCTTATATATGAAAAAGGCGCTAAGAAATATCAAATTGCTAATTTTAAGGTGTAATGTTATGAAGTTTAGATATGAAGGAGATGGAAAAGGTAGCTTAAGCGAGATTAGGAGAGTAGATAGAATTCCACCCTCTTTCAGAAAAGCGTTGAGAAGGGCGGAGGAAAATAGCTTGTCTGACCCCCTTACAAGAGGACCTCTGAATGGAATGATAGGAAATAAGGAAAAGTTTTACAGAGACCTGGTAAGTGCTCTTTCCAATTTCTCAAGGGGTGTTGAGGGTCCACCTATAGTGATAATGCTTGACTTGGACAACTTCAAGACGAGAATAAATGACGCGCTTGGGCATCCGAAAGGAGACGAAGCCTTAACCAAAGTTGCAGACGCCCTACTTAAAAGTGTAAGAGAAGGGGATGGTGTTTACAGGTTTGGTGGAGATGAGTTTGCAGTTATTCTTAAAACAAAAGGAACAGAAAGAGCGAAGGAAATAAAAGAGATAGTAGAAATAGTCATAAGCAGAATAGAGTTCTTAGCTGGCTACCAGACAGTAGGGAATGGTATTAGAGAGGAGCATCTTTGGATCTCTGCAGGGTATTCCGCTGCTTCAAACAACCTTAAAGAAGTGAGAAGGAAGATTGAGAGAGAAGATGCTGTAGCTCTTGTTGAGCAAGCAGACTCAATGCTCTATAAAGTGAAGAGGAAGAGGGGTGCAGGAAGATAATTAAGAGCTTAACACTCTATCAATAGCCTTTGATATCTTTACATCATTTGGAATGTAGAAATTTTCATATCCTGGGAAGGGATATGGAAAACTATTTGATCCTACTCTCACTACAGGAGCCTGCAACTCAAAGATTGCTTTATCTGCTATTCTTGCAGCTATCTCAGCCCCAACACCAAAACTAAGTGAGGCTTCGTGAACTATAA
>JAJZJV010000006.1 GCA_021809925.1 Microcaldota archaeon
AGAAGGCGACGAAATAGAGTTAGAACCCAAGACTAAAACAATAGAACTGACCTTCAAGAAGGCGTAAACCACATAAGATCAGATATGCATCACGTTAAGACGTCAGATGACCAACTACTGGATTTATACCTTAGATCTATTCAAGATTATTTCTCTTAATAGAATTGGACAGCTGTTTTAACGGCGTTATCTTATCAGTAAACACCGAGTCTATATTTCTATACAAGTCGTCCTTATCCTGCGCTATATAATGCATGGTTGTTTGCGGACCTGAGTGCCTAGCAAACCTAGACGCTAAGACTATGTTGCCATTAGTAGACTTGGCGAAATGAGTTATGGCATAGTGCCTTAAACTGTGTGTTGTAAGCCTGTGTAATGGTCTAGACCTATGATAAGAATAAGCTTCTTCCGAAACTGCATAAGTCTGGTCTAAATACGTCTGCTGGATTATCCTACGGAATACGTTTCTAACATAATTCAGGTTTATGTAAGGCAGCTTGGTTCTCCCGTAGTCATTTTCTTTAAAGAAAATGTAACCTTCTGCTGCCTTTATCTCTTTCAGATGGTTATTCATAAATTCTACTGTTTCTTTGAATAATTCGATTGGAATTATTAACGAGTCAGTCTGCCTAGACTTTTCACTGTTTATAGTAAGTTCTCGCTTGTCGAAGTCTATGTTGCTTGTATGCAATTTGCAGATTTCGCCCATTCGAAGACCAAGAAACGCCTGATACTTAAACAAAAGGCTGAACTTTTCGTTGTGAACGTTTCTTAGGAAGCGTTGTAATTCAAGCTCCGTAAATCCTTTGTTTATCGAACCATATCTAGGCTCTCTTCTTCTTTTAAAGCGTTTTTCATGTGCTCTTGTAACTATTGTTCTAAGTTGTTCCAACTTGTTCTTTGAAATTGTATTGCTAAGCTCAGTTGTGTATTTTAGGAAGTCTTTGAAAACGCACCCCGAACCCGCCTTTTCACTGCTTCCAGAATCAGGCCCGAAATCTGGATTTGAACCCTTGTTTTGTCGTCGATTTTTGTAAATGGGCCCGAGGAGATTTGAACTCCCGTCCTCCCGATTTCTGTCATTTGATTAAACTTTTCAAAAGTTTATATCAGTCGGGTGCTCCAACCAGGCTAAGCTACAAGCCCATTTTGCATTAATATATGAAGAGCTTCATTTATATTCCTTGCTTTCGAAGATGTTCGGAAGCGCTTCCTTGAATTTTTTAAGGTCCTCTTCAATCTTCGGCATCCTTGTTTTAGATCTCAGCGCAGCTGCAGGGTGGAATGTGACAAGGAACTTTCTCCCATCTATTTCTATTATCCTGCCATGGTTCTTCTCAACGCTTCCATCGCCAAGCATGGCATTGCTTGCTATGTTTCCGAGAAGGATGATTCCTTCCGGATTTATGATGCTCAACTGCATCATCAGAAATGGCATGCAGGCAGCCACCTCTTCTTTTGTGGGAAGCCTGTTCTTTGGTGGGAAGAACTGGACAACGCTGAGTATGTATGCCTTCTCCCGTTTTATTCCTGCATTCTTCAGCATCTTGTTGAGAAGCTCACCGCTCCTCCCGACAAATGGCCTGCCTTGTTTATCTTCCTCAGCTCCTGGAGCCTGACCAAGTATGACTATCTTCGCATTTAACGGCCCCTCTCCAGGAACAAGCTTCCTGCTCAGTTCCCAATCCTTTTTCCTCACTGGCAGTGCTCCATATCTCTCATTAATCTTGGACATGATTTCCTTTCTTCTGATATAATCATAAGCATGGCTTAGCAGATCTTTAGAATTCTTGAATCTTACCATCGATATTGCTTTTGCATAATCTACCCATTCAAATGCTTTGTGCTCCGAGGATATTCTGACATTTTTCCCTTCAGATTCTGCGAGAAAGAATTTGGCCCACTTATGTATCTTTTCCCCTTTTTCCTGGAAAAAATATTCTATTACCTCAGAGAACCCATAAACCATCTTCGGCTCGAGGTTGCTCTCCTCTTTTATCTCTCTCATCGCAGCAATCTCTGGGGTCTCTCCCTTTTCTATATGGCCTTTTGGAAACCCATAATCTCCATTATTGCTTAGCATGAGCAGAAAAAGCAGAGACTCTCCATCTCTCTTGTAAATCACGGCACCTGCAGAAAATTCAAACATCATTCCTTAATCAACCTGTTTAAGATGCAGTATGCGCCCTCAAGCCTTCTCTGCTCAGAGTAATTGCCGGTCTTTGAGAACAGGTCTGAAGCCGAGGTATAAAAGCCATTGTAATAACTCGGACACGTCTGATTCGTTATCGAGATGCCATGCATCACTGCATAGACATTTATTACAGAGGAGCTGTAACTGTTTTCAGAGTACGGGAATGAGCTTTGATACACAAAAAATTCAGTACTGTTGGAGACCATATCATAAATCCTGCTCGTTACTGAATCATTATTGAAAAATATCGCGTCTCCTAGGACAGTGTTGTTTGACAATAATTCCTTGGTGATGTTTGTGTTTTGGTTTGTAAGGTAAACTATTATAGGATATGATCCCATGCTTTTGTTGGAGAGAATCACAGCTGCAGAGTTACCATTCGTTGCAGTCAATGTTATAAATCCAGAAAGGTTCAGCTGCGTGCCAGATAACCTCACAATGCTCTGGTTTGTGAAGTTGAATGCTGAAGATGAAGATAAAAGAGATGGGCTTACAGTCAATGACGTGTAATAATTCATAGTAAATGCCAATATCAATACAGAGGAAAATACTGCTATGAATATGCCTGCCTTCTGTTGCGATGTCGCCTTAAATACCATCTTCCTACCAAAGTGCGGCATGTCAAGGCCATATTTCTTTGCAATAAGAAACATGATTATTATCGAAGCGTAGAATAACAGTATGCCTGCCACAAGGTGTATCGAGAGAATTGCATCCTTCGGCCCGCCGAATAGCCACTCCGCAGCGATGCCTAGCATACGTATAAAGTTGAGCAGCATGACAAGCACCACGCTTGAGATGATCCAGAGTACTTTTTTCGAGTTCTCTCCGTCATAGAAATATGCAACAGGAATCAGGAACAAAGCCATGGCTATCAGAGCTCCTATCCCAACACAGCTCTGGCCTATGCTTATGTTGATACCGTTTGCACTTATAGTTGTCGGAGCAATATACGATATCTTCGCGAATGCGCTCAATATTCCATAAACAAGTTTTGTATTCAGGGCCGCGAATCCCTGGTTTAACCTTATGATAGGAATGAGCAATATCGGAGAAGCTACAATTGGGTAAATAATCAGCGGCCTCATGTTGTTGATATTCTTGGCGCCGAAAAGGAGTATCACCAACGAGCACGCAAAGAGCGGAAATATAAGCATTTCTATTTTGTAACTCGTGAATGCAAACGAGAACAATATGCTTAGGTAAATCATGGCGATGATAAAAATTGCCATACCCAATGCCCCAAATGCCACATCTGACTTCTTGACATTAGGATGTATACGTTTCTTTGACATGAAGAGTGCTAGCAGGGGGACCATGAGCAATGGGATTATAACATATGTGGATGGATCCGTATCACTTATCGTGAATGATGTTGTCATAATCACGTTTGCCGTAGCAAAAAGTATCAATATAAAAAGTACTGCAAACGCTATCTTGCTATCGTATTTCATAAATGCACCGATTAGTCCTCAGCCGATATAGGTTTCATCACTCTTCAGCAGTTACTCTTGTCTTCACAGGACAAAATATTATCTTTTGGTAGGTATATATAATTTTGCATTCAAATTGTGAAACATGGGACGGGAGAAATTCAGGTATCTGCCGCACACAGCTGACATAGCGTTTTTTTCTTACGGCGTAGATAAAAAAGAAGCCATAGAGAATGCAGCTCTCGCGCTGCTGAACATAATGCTGGATCTCAAAAGGATAAATGAATCAAAGTCCAAGGTCAAGGAATTGAAGATACGGGAAAAAGCTTCAAGCATTGAGGATCTAGTCTGGTTTACTCTTCAAGACATATTGTCAAACATAGACGCAAGAGCGCTGAAGGCGTACAGCTTTAGGATCGATGCACTCAGAGAGAGCAAGAGTGGAGCAAGGCTTACCGGCAGCATTATGCATAAGGACATAAAAGACGACCTATCCTTGCTTGAGGTCAAGGCAGTGACTCCACACAATTTGACAATATCAAAAAACAGGAAGAGGTATAGGATACATATTCTAGTAGATGTATAAAACAAGTGAACCGCATCTTAGAAAGGATTATATTGGTTTAAGAAATAGGTCTATCAGGGTGAATCGATTAACAGGAAAACATCCATGCTATTGCTTCTTTTTCTTTCATCCCTAATGCTTCTTGCGGCATCAGTGCTTATGATACAATTAGTATCTGTGGCATACGGTGTGGGTGCTGGAGCATCTATACAAAGCGCTGCAGACCATTCAAACGTCACAAGTATATTGGAGCCATCCGCAGAGAATCTGAATCCCCTATACACAACAATACTCTCTGAGTATATGGTATTCGTAGTCGGGATAGGGATGCTGATATCTTCTGTGCTAATCTACAAAAACAAATCCAACATTGCAAACAGCGAAGCCAGGGGATATGTCTTTCTTAATGCATCCCTTACTCTAATTTACACTGCCCTCTTCTTCATCATACCTGTATTCTTTGTCAATATCATCAAGGCGCAGATAATATCTGTAAGCAATTATTATTATCTTGCCGTCTATCTTTCAATAATAATGGCGTTATCAATAGATTCGTATATCATATTATCCAAGTATATTAATCCATCATCACCACACAGGAGGAAGAATCTGGCTATAGATCCATCAAAGCCCTACACCAATCTTCTCCGCATAAAGGATGAGATATTCTCACGGCTAATTGGAAATGTATTCATTGTAGATAAGCACATGAATTCGGAGGGCATAGAAAACTTCTCCAGGCTATTCATGGGCAACGAGAACAATGTGCCAGAGGTAAAGATACTTACTTCAAAAGAGATGCTTGATGCGCGCTTCTCAAGAAACTACCGTGACTGCAAGACTGAGGCTGAGAATTATGGCACGCGGATTAGCGTCTTTGTCATGAGTGATGAAGATGCAGTCTCACAGCACGAGAGGTTCGTATTCGATGACAAGAATGCTTACAAAGTTCCGCCATTCAACATCATGCATAAGAAGAGTGAGCATATAACTAGGCTTAATCTGAATGATGCTAGGCGAAGGTTTAACGAGCTACAAAAAAGATCCATAAAATACGAGAACTTTGTCTCAAAGAATGGCACAAAGCCTAAATGAGCGCTAAACTATCTATATAAAGTACAAGATGTGAGATTGGACCAACCATAAATATCAAAGTATTTTCTAATCTGCAGAAGAAATGATAAAAAGCCACATGAAGGTTCCCGAAGCTATCATTACTGTGGTGAGCGCGAATATTGGGATCTCACAAATCTCATTCTACACTGCAATGGGCTATATTTATCGATCTTTGCTTTTTCTATTTCTAAAAGGATAAATAGTGGCAATATCCAATCAGGAAAACATACTCTGAGCAGACTCGCTTGATCAGGGACACCATGGAATAAGCCAAATAAAAGAAATGCGATTCCGATGCTCTATAAAAACGGATGCACCAAAATTCTTCCAAAGAAGCCAGGAAAGGGAGTTGAACCCCTCTAAGCCGCTCTGCAGGCGGCTGCATAGCCGATCTGCCACCCTGGCAATAGAAGCATCTATTATCTCTATTATTGGATAGTAATTCTCTATAACCCTTTCTGTGAACTTTCCAGCATTCTATCATGCTCTTCTTCACTGATGCAGGAACGCAGCATGTCTATTGCCTCAAGAGGGAATTTGCCAACCGATGTTTCATTGCTAAGCATTATGGCATATGCATTGTTAGAAATTGCATTTGAGATATCGCTAACTTCTGCCCTGGTTGGCACAGGCTTGCTGACCATGCTTGCAAGGACTTCTGTAGCCATTATAAATGGCGTCTCGCCTCTCTCAGCAGCCTTGACTATGAATCTCTGCGCCTGAGAGAGCTTCTCAAAGCCTACATTCAGGGCAAGGTCTCCCCTAGCCACCATCACCATGTCAGACTCGCTGATAATTTCATCTATACTATCAAGTGCAGCCTTTCTCTCGATCTTAGAAACGATCTTCGCGTCTTTGGCTGCTGATCTTAATTTTCTAATATTGTCTGCATTTCTGACGAACGATTCCGCAACCATATCGCATTTGTTTGCAACAGCGAATCCAAGAAGTTCCATGTCCTCGCTAGTAGGCGGTTCTGCGTCTACTTCAAGTCCTTCTAAGCTCAGCCCCTTCCTACTCTCTATAATACCATCAAAGTAGGATCTGCATGTTACCCATCTTTTCCCAATTTTTGTTATCTCAAGCTTGAGCTCCCCATCACCAACATATATTGCAGCTCCTGGCCTGCAATATCTAATAAGATCATATTCTATTGGTACGGAGCCTGGAACAGCGGCTCCTCCCCCAAATGAGAATCTGACTTCATCGCCCTTCTTGATCTCTCTACTCTTATCAAGCTTGCCTATCCTTATCTTTGGGCCTGGAAGATCTGCCATGATCTCAGTAATCTTACCAAGCCTTTTCGATATCGTTCTCACCTTCTCAATAGCTGCAGACCACTCCTTCTCGCTCCCATGGGACAGATTAATTCGCACAATGTCTGCCATGCTGACTGCCATTTCAAGAATTTTCTCATCCTTTATCATAGGCCCATAAGTGATTATTATCTTTGTTCTCATCAAACCTACCGTTTAACAGGTCATATTTTCCCTTTGTAGACATAGCTTAAGAACATATACTAAAATTATATTGTATAAGGATTATCCTTTTTGCAGAGGTTGAGATTGTGATAAAAGTTGCTTTCCAGGGTGAATCAGGGGCTTACAGTGAAGAAGCCGCCAAGAAATATTTCGGAGAAAGAATACGGACAGTTCCATGTCAGACATTTGCAGACATCTTTGAGTCGATCTCCAGGGGAATTGACTTCGGTGTCGTTCCAATAGAGAATTCAATAGAGGGGAATGTCACGCAGACATACGATCTAATCCTAAAATTTGGGTTTCCGATAGTTGGCGAGGTTATACATAAAATCTCACACTGCCTAATAGCAAACGAGGGGGCAAATATAAAATCTATCAAAAATGTCTACTCGCATCCGCAGGCTTTGGGCCAATGCAGAGAGTATCTGGAAAGGATGGGATTTTCTGCGATACCTGAATATGACACAGCAGGAAGTGTAAAGCTGATAAAAGAAAAGGGAATAGCTGATGGAGCCGCAATAGCTGGAAGGGGAGCTGCGGTAATCTACCGCATGAAGATACTTGCTTCTGGGATAGAAACAAACAAGAAGAATTTCACTAGATTCTTTGTTATATCAAGAAAAGCCAATAAATCTTCAAATGATGGCGTTGGGTTCAAAACATCGGTAGCGTTTTCAACAAAACATAGGCCAGGAGCGCTCTACAATGCAATAGGATGTTTTGCAAATAATGAAATAAACCTTACATACATCCAATCAAGGCCAATCCTCGGAAAGCCCTGGAAATATAACTTTTACTTAGACTGTGAAGGATCCATCCATGATGCAAAACTAAAAGAAGCAGTCAAAGAACTTGGTGCATTTTCCTCATTTGTCAAGGTCCTTGGGTCCTATCAAAAAGCGGAGAAAAAAGGTAATTGAATGAGAGTTGCCATATTGGGCGGAGCTGGAAAGATGGGAGGATGGTTCTCTAGGTTCTTCGTGGATAATGGCGATGATGTTGTCATTTCAGGAAGAAATTTGGCAAAGGCAAAGTCTCTCTCGGAGAAAATCCCTATCTCTGTTGCAGAGAGCAGTACCAATGCGATAATAGGGGCAGACCTTGTAGTGATATCTGTTCCGATCCAGAGTTTTGAGAGTTTACTTGCTGAAATCGCTCCGCACCTCTCCGAGAATCAGAAGGTAATTGATATAACATCCGTAAAGGTGGTGCCTGTGGATCTAATGCATAAGTTCATCAAAAGCGCATTGGTTTTGGGTACCCATCCTCTATTCGGCCCTTCCTCTGGTGCTGAAGGCCAGAACTTTATCTTAACTCCAACAAATGTACGAGAGCGCGCCTTTGCGGAAGATTTCTCATCGTTCTTGTCATCAAAGGGATTCAAGGTTCTGATAACAAACCCGGAGGAGCACGACTCCGCAATGGCCAAGGTTCTCGCGCTCACACACTTTGTCGGCATCGTCACAGCAGATGTCTGGGAAGAGATAAATATAAATGAAGTACTTCCATTCAGTGGAACAAGCTTTAAGAGGCTTCATAAATTCGTGGAGAACGTCATTGAGTCTGACGTAGAGCTATATTCTTATCTGCAGATGAATCTTCCCGGAACTGCTGATCTGGAAGCTCTTTTCGCAAAGAAGGCTGTAGAGTGGTCCACACTCTCAAAAAAGAAGGATACAGAATCTTTTTCTTTGAAGATGAGTGGTCTGAAAAAGACCATAATTTATAAAGAAGAGTGAAAAGTGAGACTTCCTGTAACCAACACGTTTTGATAACATTTATAAAGCTCTAACTGGATTTTTATACGCGACCAGTCTGCCAAGGTGCAAGTTCTTTGGCGAGGATGATATTCATGCCCTACGAAACCCTTGAAAGTGCAGTCTTTTTTGGAATCACATCCGTATTCCCGTCTGGCATAGAGATAATCCTTGTGGCTGTATCCCTTGCTGTCCTTTTCGTACTGGGTATAATGATTGCAAATAAAAAGGAGGATGAGCGATTCGTCTACTTAATGCACCTATTGATAGGAGTAAGCTTAGGTGTCTTTGGTGTTGCAATTGCATTCCTTACAGATTATTTCATATCCTTCTGATTACCTCAGCCTTGCCCCTCCATCTACTGGTATGACTGCTCCATTAATCCACTCCGATTCATCGTCCAAAAGCCATGTTATAACTCTGGCGACATCTTCTGGAGGGCATTCAATATCTCCCAATTTCCTGCTTCTTTTCCACTCTCTCCCCGGCTTAAAATCATGTCTCATTGCTTTAGGCGCTACAGCATTGACTCTGATACTTTTATCCAGAAGTTCGTATGCCAGGAGTTCTGTTGCCTTGGCGAGGCCAGCTTTTGCCGAGGCGTATACTATTTCATCTAAGCCATGTCCATATGTACCTTCTATTGAGGATACCATGACTATGGCCGAGCCCTCTTTGAGATGCGGCAATGCTTCTTTAACTGCATATATTGGCGCCTTGAGGTTCACGCTTATCATACTCTCCATCTTCTCCTCGCTAAGACTCTTTATTGGCGTATCCGTGTAATTTCCAACAAGAATAGCAAGATGATCTATCTTTCCAAGTTTCTTTAGGGATTGATCCACAGCCTTTCTTGCTCCAGAGATAGTGGAAAGATCAGCAACAATATACTCAATTTTCCCGTATCCGGAGAGTTCTTTCTTCACCTTTTTAAGGTTGGACTCATTTCTCGCAACAATTACTATCTCCGCACCGCTCTTAAGTAGAAAGTAGGATGTTGCTGGGCCCAATCCCAATCCAACACCCATAACAAGTACCTTTTTGCCAACAAGATTCATGATATCACCAAGCTTTTAAATATGAGTAAGAGAAGTTATCTCATTTTGTGATGTCTATTTGTATACCATTAGAAACCTCCAATGACGCCTTACCTCTCTCTATCTTCTTTATTTTCATGCTACCTTCAATATCCCGAAGCTCTCCAAGGTCGAATTCTGAGTCTATAGTGACTGATGCAAGCTCTGCATTGAGAGCCATCTTGTTATCGTGTTTCCATTTCCTTATGAATTTTATTATAGAAACTATCGACTCACCAATCTCAAGTTGTGCAGCATCAACCTTCTCTATGGATGGCCAAATGCTTACATGTATTGATTTGCTCCTCTCTTCAGGGAATGCTTCAAGAAATGCATTATTTGAAAGGAATGCTGTCTGGTATATCTCTTCCATCGCGAAAGGAATGAATGGAGCAAGCATCTTCACTACTGAAAGGAAAGATTTCATGAATGGCCTGTAGGCAGATTCGTCCCCTGAATAAATTCGGTATTTTATGAATTCTAAGTAATCGTTAGCGAATTCCCAGAAGAACTCTTCCACCGCTTGTTTTGCTCCATGGTAATTGTACTCGTCGAATCTCTTGGTTGCTATACTCACAGCTTCGTTCATTCTCCCAAGTATCCATCTATCCACCGGATTCTCGCTGCTCTTCTTGCTAATCGATTTACAGTTCATCTCCATGAACCTTGCAACATTCCACATCTTATTAATCAGCTTTGAGCATGCGATAAGCTCTTTCTCTTGGAATGAACTGTCTTCCCCTAAGGATGCTGAGCTTGCCCAGTATCTGATTGGGTCTGCCCCATACTTATCAATGAATCCCTCTGGCTTTATGACATTGCCCAGATGCTTATGCATTGCCTCGCCTTTTGGATCAAGGCCATGCCCCGAGATTATTATATCCTTCCAAGGTATTGAGTTGGTGTGCAAGTATGATTTTACCACTGTTGTGAAGGCCCAGAAAGATATTATGTCATGAGCCTGCGGCCTCAGGCTCATTGGATATATTTTATCCATGTATCTCCCATCCAGCCCCCATCTTGCGTTGATAAGCGGCGTTAGGGAAGATGTTGCCCAGGTATCCATCACATCACTCTCTGGTTCGAAGTCTGAAGAGCCGCATTTTTCACACCGGCCTGCTGGCTTATCGACAAACGGATTAACCGGAAGTGCCTTCTCATCTGCAAATCTGACTTCATTGCATTTCCTGCAGTACCATACTGGGAAGTAAACTCCGAAGTACCTCTGTCTCGAGATCCCCCAGTCCCATTGCAGGCCACTCACCCAATTATCGAACCTGACTTTCATATGCTGTGGATACCATCTAATCTCGGATCCAAGCTCAAGAAACTTGTCCTTAAGATCAAGGTAATGTATATACCACTGATTCTTAACGATAAACTCTATCTCAGTATCGCATCTCTCGTGCGTATTGACTGAGTGTTCTATTTTCTCCTCTCTGAGAAGAAGCTCCTTCTCCCTTAACTCACCAACAACTTTTTCCCTAGCCTCCTTTATGCCAAGCCCCTTCAGAGAACTTTCTGTTATCTTGCCCACAGGGCTTATTATTATTTTTAGATCAAGCCCATAAGCCTTGTACCATTCTATATCTGTCTGGTCTCCGAAAGTAGAGCACATGACAATCCCGCTGCCCTTGTTGGGATCTACTCTGGAATCGCCGATTATCTTCACCTCCTGTCCGAAAATTGGCACTTTCACAGATCTTCCTATCAATTCCTTGTTTTTCCCGTCTTCCGGATTTACAAATATTGCAACGCATGCAGGTATAAGTTCGGGTCTTGTTGTTGCTATAACTATGCCTTCATCAAACTTGACAAATACCATCTTGCTTGGCAGGGTCTTGTCTGCAAGCTCCATCTGTGAGACAGTGGTCTTGCATTTCGGGCAGTAAAGGACTGGTGCTTCTTTCTTGTATACTCTTCCCATTCTGTTAAGTTCAAGAAATGACTTCTGTGATATCTTCTGCACATCGGAGCTTATAGTCTGGTATGTCAAGGACCAGTCAACAGAGAGTCCAAGCCTTTTCCACAACTCAACATACTTTTTATTGTATATCTCTATCTCGCTCCTAACGATCTCTGTGAATCGTTCCCTTTCCATGCTTTCTGCTCTCTTCCCTATTTTCTTCTCAATCAAGAGTTCGGTAGGAAGCCCGTTATTGTCCAGTCCGAAGGGATAAAAGACTTCGAAACCTTTCATTCTCTTATATCTCGCAACAAATTCTGCCTGTGAATATGAAAAGACATGACCCATATGAATATCTCCAGAAACGGTGGGGGGTGGGGTATCTATGGAGTAAACTTCTTTTTTGCTATCGGGACTGAATGCAAAGAAAGCATTCTCTTCCCAAAATCTCATTATCTTTTCTTCCACAATTTTCGAGTCGTACTTTGGCTCCATGATAATTACCAGCGAGCATAGAAAATGGTGATATCAACATCAAAATAGTTATAAACCTTCTTGATGAATACTATACATGTGTTGATAAATGCCAAGCATATATTAGATTAAAGGCAAAGAATATAAAGCTTGATTTACCAATATGTAATGCGGGCTTATTTTGTACCGTATTTATAATCGATAAACCTTAGTGGTCAAATGGCAAGAATGCATACAGGAAGACATGGAAAGTCAAAATCAAGGAAGCCAAAGGCTGACCTTGCTACGATACCTGAAAACTTCAACAAGGAAGAAGTGGGAGAGATAGCTGTAAATTATGCTAAACAAGGAATACCACAGCCAATGATAGGACAGCTTCTGAAGGAGAAGCATAATGTGCCTTACATAAAACATGCAATGGGGCAGAGGCTTGGCCAGGTCCTTGAAAGCAAAGGCCTTACTCAGGAATTTCCTCAGGATCTTGTAGATCTGATGAGAAGGGCAATTAGGATGAGAAAGCACATCGGAAAGAACCACAACGATTCAAGCAACAAGCGCATACTCAACAATACTGAGTCAAAGATCTGGAAGCTTACAAAATATTACAAGAGCAGGGGCGTCCTTCCAAAGGACTGGAAATACGAGCCTGAAAAGGTCGAACTTATTATAAAGAGCTGATATCGATGGCATTGCAAAAGAGCGTAGAAAAGTGGAAAAGCAAAAATTGGTTTGATGTATATGCGCCCAAGATATTCGGCGACATTGTTATAGGGGAGATACCTGCGGCAGATGAAAAGAAAATTCTCGGGAGGAGGATAAAAGTAAGCCTTTCATGGATCACCCACAAGCCAGAGCATTCCTTTCTTGTAATAGGGCTGAAAGTAAACGATTCAAAAGGCAATGTGGCACATACAACGATAAATTACCTTGAGCAGACTTACAGCTATGTGCATTCATTAGTGAAGAGGCACGGAAGCGTAATATATACGATTGACAATGTCAGGGACAAGGATAACAATAATTTGGTTGTGAAGCTGATACTCGTTTCAAGGGGCAAGATAACAACTACAAAGAAGACAGCCATAAGGAAAGAGATCTCTTCCCTCCTCAAGGGGCTAGTGGCAGGCATGAGCAAAGAAGATCTCATAACTTCCGTAATAGAAAATAAGCTTCAGAACGAGAGCAGGAACAAGATCAAGAACATCGCATTCATCAACAAGCTCGAAGTTAAGAAAATAGAGTTTGAGACTAAGGGCAATAACTCTTGAATTATTGCTTGATGGTTTATTCCATCAACTAATCCTTCTGAATTGGGATATGGGTTAGTTCTTGATTTAACAACGTGAGCGGGAAATCCCACGCCATTCACGGGTGGGAGGATGTCACATTTAAAAGGAAAAGGGAGTCCTCAGAAGGTGTGTGGGGATAATACGGTTGGATTGGGATATCGTATTTAAAACAAGTCTTCCTCGGACCCCTTTGAATTTAATTTGTCCAAGCTTATATTTATATATAATCTGGTTGCAGTTGCATTTTTTACGCAATAATATGCCAATTATGGCATATATTTTAATATTTGTTCCAGATAAAAGGATATTGCTATTGAGAACAAGGAATAATGATGTTGAAAGATGATGTTGAAAGGAAGATCCTCACCACGTTGAGTATGAATAGTAGGGCAACCCTTAAATTCATCGGCAGCCAGATAGGGCTGAGCAAGCACCCTACATTCAGGAAAGTCAAGAAAGTTGAAGAAAAATACAAGATAAATTATATTGCAGAACTTGATATCAACAAGCTGGGGTTCCTGAAGTTCCTTATATTAGTGAAGTTTACCGGAAAGATACCTCCACAAAAAGATATAGCAGAAGCAGCAAGGAAGGAGCCAAGGATTCAGCTCGGACTGCTTCTCAATGGAGGTCAATATGATCTGCTTTTATATGCATTGGCAGAGACAGACGGTGTGATAAGCAAGATAAGGCTCAATCTCATACGTGATCCACTCTTGATAAATTATCCTGCAGAATGGTACGTGAGCCCATTCGACGAAACATACAATTTTATCCCATTAACAGATCAGTTTGTCGAGTCGCTAAGGGGGCGCATAATGGAGCGGATCGAGATAGGCAAGCAAACCCAAGGCAAAGAGAAACGAATATTGATGCGGGAATTCGCAGTGCTCAAAGAGATCAATAAGAATGCCAACATAGATTTTGTGAATATAGATAAGAAGTACGGTTTTGACAGAGGAAGGTCACAGTACTCCTTCTACAAGCTTCTTGACAAAGGACTGATCAAGAGAACAACAATAACGATGCACGACCTTCCGATAAAGTATTCTGCGTTGATAATAGGAAAGATTACAAATTACAAGGCATTCGAAGAGGAAAGGCCAAGGCTACTTCACCATATAATTAGGGATTCCAACTCAGCAACAAATAGATATGCACTTACTGGTGACATAACAATACCTTTCAGCATACTTTTCTTCATGCCATCAATCAAAACTGGAGACATCGATGAAGTTCTGGAAGATCTGAACACCCTTCCAGGGATTGAATTTACGACATCTATAATAACAAATACACTTATAGGCGAGTTCTGTTATAGGCTATTTGACAATGCTTATTCGATACAGTCTGATGTCCTTGAATATATGTACAAGGAAAAGGCTCAAAAGAAGATAGAATATTATGGCAGAGAAAAGAAAGTGAAGAAAGAGAATGTATTCATCGAACTGCCAAACAAATCAAGACGTAAAATAAAAGAGTAAACTGTTATAGCAAGCAACAGTCCCATCGCTGCTATTATTTTTACGGCGGATAGCCTCCCGAATATTTCATCCTATTACCCAATATTATAAAGATAGACAACTATTTAAACCTTAACCAAGCCCGTTTTTTAGGAACTTGACAAATTAAGAATCTTTCCGTTAAATTATACTTGGGAGGTTTTCTCCCTCTTTTTTATCGTCGGAAATCGGTAGTGCAGAGTCTCCTGGAGGCCGATGCGGCGAGCGCATCGGTCGCCTTGCCAGGAGAACGAAAACATGAAAATAAGATACCAGAGGTTTGCGCTGCAACGCGCGTAATCGTGCAGCACTACGGGCATACGAAAAAGTTTGCCAACATATCGTCGCATTAGTGATACAGATGGATGAATTGACGGATGTAGAACTCATTGATCTCGCTGGTACGAAAATTGGAAGAATAATCGGTTACAAGAAAAGGCCAGATTATTCTATCTTCTCTAAGGTCAGAGAACGCGCAGAACCTGAAATATTCGAAGAACTGAACAACTGGATTCTACAGAACAGGCTTAACGGAAGGCGAATACGGCTAATTGCACAGGATAGTACTGATGTGCCTGCATTTTCGCGCAAGGATAAGTATGCGAGAACTGGACATAGGACCCCATCAAAGAGGGAAGAGGAAGATGCAGATGGAAGGGCCAACGACATGTTCTTTGGTTACAAATTGCATATGATTTGTGATGCAGAAACTGAAATCCCTGTAAGTTTCTACGTTGCACCTGGAAACAGGCATGATTCTGTCTTCTTCGCCAGATTATTTGACGATTTAAATCAGAGATTTTGTATTGCACATGGTGCGAAGTATCTTGCAGATTTTGCCTTTGACGCAACCCACATATAGAACTTCATGAGAATGGAGTAAAAGCAGCAATCTCCGCCAACGGAAGAGGGCATAGAAAGTCAGAGGTTCCAAAGGATCCGGAATATAAGAAAAGATGGGCAATTGAGAGGATCTTCTCAATGTTAAAAGAGGTTTTCGGACTTGCAAAGAACAGAGTAATCGGGATGAAAAAGGTAGCGATACACATCCATTCTTGCATTATTGCATATCTGGCCAGTTATCTGATGTGATCAATTATGCATCTTGACGATGGTGGCCTTATGTAAATGTCAACTTCCTAGTTACGTATCACAAAAACATAAATAATGGTTAAGCTATACAAATGCATAAACAGTGCGACCATAGCTTTAAAATATGTTTACGTATGGATATATTGAGGTACCCAGATGGTAACTATACACAACGCAAATGCCAAGGATCTGGATGCAGTTAATAGTATCTATGCAGAAGCATATACAGAGGTAAAATCTGATCCCATGTTTGGAGATTACCTCTATATAAAAAAGCCAGATAGAAAATCCAACGATGTGCTTAAAAAGCGAATATATGCTGACATTAAAAAGGGCAATTGCATATTCAACATAGCTGAAGAAAACGGAAAGAAGGTGGGTTTTTGCTTCGTAACAAGAAAGATAGCAGGCTCCGAGCTCTCCCATGTGGGCATACTTGGTGTTCGTGTCCTTAAGGATTGGAGAGGACTTGGCATAGGAAGTGATCTCATATCCAAGACTCTCAACGATGCAAAAGGCAGGTTCGAGATAATAGAGATATATGTCCTTGGTTTCAACACAGGGGCAAAAAGGCTGTATCGCCGCTTAGGATTCAAGAGATGGGGGATTGCCCGAAGATACATGAAGAGAAATGGTAAGTATTACAATCTTGAATATATGTACCTTGACTTATGATTCTTCCCTTATCTTCTCATTTATGACTTTCTCTAGAACAACAGCGTTGTTGTGTTCCTGATCGTTTGAGGAATACACAAACGTTACGTCCGATGCCTTAACTATGTTTATGAGCTTATTCAGGGATTCATTCCTTTCAAGCTCTTTCCTGTATCTCTTCTCAAATTCCGGCCATTTCTTGATATCATGTGCAAACCATGTCCTCAGCTTATCGCTTGGCGCTATTTCCTTCATCCAGATATCTATGTTTGCAGTGCTCCTCTTGACTCCTCTTGGCCAGAGCCTGTCAACAAGAATCCTTCTTCCATCAGTCATCTCTGTCTTATCGTAAATCCTCTTAATGCCGAGGAGCATAAAAGCACCAATCTTATCATATGCTGCATATCTTTAAAAAGTTTACCTCGAAAGATCCAGAACTTCGGAAAAATGCCAGCAGATTCTACTTTTCTTCTCTTTTTATTGCCTCAAGCATCTCTTTGGCTACCACTGTACCTGAGCGTTCACAGATCATTCTAACCTTTTCAAGAACAAGTCTTCCTTCCTTGCGCCCATCTCCTAACAAGTGTAGCCCGCTCGACTTATACCAGACAGCTCCTAGAAGAGGAAAACCTTCTGTATAATTTTTCCTTCCCTCTCTGTATTCTAAGAATGCAGCAGAAAGGCGCAATCTTTTTGCGGCTTTAGGAAGGTCTAACTGATCCATCGCTGTTGCAGCATCAAGCATCTTAAACGCAGCTTCTCCAAACTTACGATTCCTTCTTGCATCGAAGGCCGAGATCTGCAGAGCATTGACCCTTCTTATCTTTATGTCGCGTTCAATGCTACTCATACAATCACTCAAATGCCAATGAATCCATTAACTTTAATCCCTTCATTACAACTGCAGCCTGCCCTGGAGCTGCATTTGTCCTGAAGAATACTGCAGACTCGATCCCAGAAAGGCTGCTCATGTTGGCCCCTCTGATATCACTGAATGCGAATGTCGATCCTGCCACATTGGAAAAGGAAAGATCTGATCCCCTGAGGGAAATTCCTGTAAAGTCTAAATCTGTCAAAGACATGAATGTAAGATCCATATTCTCCAGATTGTCCTTCCTCGCAGCTCTTCTGATAACTTCTTCAAAACTTACTTTACTGAGAGGAATCTTCTCATCTCTCCACATTGTGTCTATCTCAAGTGCACGTTCCCTATATGCCCTCATTGCTTTCCTAATTGCTCTCTTCTGGTCATCTCTTGCAACTACTTTGAACAGGAAGGCATGCTCTACACCAACAAGTTTCTGGTTTATTCCACTGATATCTGCAAAAATAAGCCTAGAGCCATACAAATTCACGATACCATTGCTCTCTCCGACAATCCTTGTCCTTAAAATTTGGGTTTTATTTGTGGCGACTTCCATTGTATGCACCAGCAACATCAATTAAGATTAAGCAGTTTTACTGCATTCTTTGAAAGAATCATCTCCTTTTCAGAATCTTCCATTCTAAGCTTCTTTATTTTCATAAGTTCGATATCTTGATAAGCGTAGGTACTATCTGATCCGAACATTATTTTACCACTTCCTATCTTCTCAGATACTATTTCTATAAGCCTGCTGCAGGATAATATAGATGTCTCAGTATAAAGATTCGGGCTTTTCCCTATAACCTCAAAAGCATTCATTGAGAGAGCTGCGAAATGTGCTATGATTATATTCATCTTCGGAAAATGCTCTGCAAGGAGTACGACCCTATCTGGATCCGTGTTCGCTATATTCTCTTTTCTTGTATGTATTATAACTGGTTTCCTGGATTTCTCTATCTCCTTAAAGACTGGCCATATCTTCTCGTCCAGAACATCAAAGTCCTGTGATCTGGTATGCAGCTTCATTCCTGCAAACTTCTTGAGCGCATCTCCAACCTCTTCAGGAGTCACATCTTTTGGGTTAAACCTTAAGAAAGGTATTATTGAGCTATTTTTATACTGTAAGAGATCGAAACTCGCCTGCATTACCTCTTTCTCTCTTTCATTGAATGGAAAGATGACTGTTTTGTCTATCTTGTTTTCCTTCATGCTCTCTCTCAGCTCCTCTATGCTTTGCGTGGTTCCATCCTTGTCAGTGCCGACGTGGTTGTGAATGTCAATTATCATAATATCTTATTTGGTCTTTCTTATTTTAATACTTTTGGTACAATTGGTACAATTTTAAAATATTCTGATCTTTGCTTTGAAGAAAAGCTTTAAATAACTGTAATAAAATAATTAATTTATGCAGATTTCATTCAAAGCGGATAATGTTTATTCTTGCATTAGTGATGTTAGTCTTATCCTTATTCAGATATTGGGTCAGTAGACCCAATAATACTCTTTTTATAAAATGGAACTAAATGCGGTGTTTGCCGCTGTGATTTGTTTTTTTAATTCAGATTAAAGTTTGTAAAGTGATTGATATGGGTATTGTTTTAAAAGAGCCAAAGGCTCAAGAAAGAGAATATATAAAGGTGGATAGAAATAGGTTTCAGATAATTTCTGACAATAATATCGCAGACAGGGCTGAGTTATATATATCAAAGGCCATAAAAGCGCATGCTGAAGGCCAGCTCTTTAATTCTGCAGTATTCTTTGGTGCTGCTGCGAGATGGTATGAACGCCTAGCAACTTATAATGTTGGTATCCCTGCAGTTGCAGAATCTGCAAATGCTGCTGCTTCACAAGCAAGAAATAGCGCTGCAAAAAATGCATTAAACAGTGGGAGTAGCATTAAAGATCTTGACGCAGCAGTTTCTGCCGAATTAGATAAGGTTCGTGCATTTGGCAGTACTGCCAGGGGTTCTAAACTGTCATTTTAATATGTGATTGCATGGCAGCTAATGTGCGATTGAATAGAGAGCCAGCCAGGTCTAGTTTCAAAGACGGATCTCATGTGGCTAGACATTTTTACTCTGAGTTCGGTGAGATGGCAGAGCTTTTAAGGCTGAAAAGGAGTGGAGCAGTTGCAGAAGTTTCAAACAGGTTTCTAGAGCAGAGCAATATACCACTAACTATAAAAAGGGTTGAAGAGATAGCTGTTGATCATGGCTTGGTCAAGCCAGGCGAGATTAGCATATTGTATGCCCGGCAAATAGCGACTCCTAGATTTGAGAATGTTGTTTTCCAGCTTGTTGGAAATGTCCTTTCAGAGATGCTTAATAAAGAAGGCTATCCATCCAGAGCCGCAATAGCAACATACACTACTGATGATATGACTTGCCTGAGCGTTGAGAAATCATCTTATTTTACAATAGTAGTACCAAATGGTGAAAGAGTATTTAGCGTAGGGGTAGGAAAGCCGCGAGAAGGAGTACAAATAGATTTGCAACATCTTCAGCCAATTCAGGCCGGGCTTAAGGCGAGAATAGAGCGTGTCTTTGAGAATGATCTACCTCGGGGTTTTGCAAGAGGTCCTTCAAGCAATGGAATTTCTCTTGTAGATTTTCATAGGGCAATATCAAGGAATATCGTATCTGAAAGCGGTGGAAATTCAATAAATGGGCTATATAGCGATGTGCTAAAGGAGTTATTAGCAAACGGGTACATTGTGCCAGAGATACGTGTGATAGATTCATCTGGCAGAAGCACATTACTTAGGAAGAGCATGACAGAAAGAGACTATCAGCAAAACGGAAGAGCGCTAATCACCCCTGAAGATATCATAAATAATTCGGTAAGGGCAACGCTAACTCCAAGATATGGATATTCTTTAGCTCTCTTCACGTTGGCATTATCTGATAAGGTAATCTTCACCCAGAGATATGGGGCTACTGAGAAATATTTTCCCGAAGAAGCGCAAGGTCTCGAAAACGCGCTTAAAAGGGAGCTTGGAATACTGATGCCCCTTTTCGATCTTAATAATGCATGGCATAGCGTACGGGAAAGCGAGATACTGTATTCTATACTATCTCACATATTTCCATCCCAAAAGATCAGCGCCATGACTGAAGATGAACGCTTAAGGCGTGCTATGTCACTGTACGTACCAGCAAAAGACTACAGGAATGGTGTGGAAGTAGCTTCAACATCAAAGACTGAGAGCCTGGAAGAAGCAATGCAAAACATCTCTGCAAGCTTATTCAAAGCCACATATGGGGATATAATCCGCAGGTAGTATTTTAGATGTTCTATCCAATGTAAAATTGATCTTGTATGGAGGTTATCAAGCCAGAATCTCTGAAGAAGGGGGATACAATAGGTGTCATAACTCCAGCTTCTCCCCTAACAAAGAACAGATTAGATCTTGTAAATCTCAAGGTTAGACAGCTTGAATCAATGGGTTACAAGGTACATTTTGGCAGAAATTATAACAAGAACCTCGGGCATAAAGCTGGCACTTCCGAAGAACGCCTTGCTGATCTGATGGGGATGTTTGAAAACAAGGATATTAAGGCCATAATAACAGCCAGAGGTGGTTATAATTCAAACGAACTACTCGATTCCATAGATTACAATATAATCCGAAAGAACCCCAAAATATTCTGCGGCTTCAGTGACGTAACTTTCCTTCATTGTGCAATACACACAAAAACAGGGCTGGCAACATTTTATGGTCCGAACCTCAATACGCGATTTGCACTTCCTGGAGAAGATCCTGGATACACATTGAACTACTTCAATAAGGTGCTCACTGAGAAAAATGACCGATTAAAAATAATGCCTTCAAGCAGATTCACATTCCTAAGGGAGCTTGAGATTCCAGAAGATAAGCTCTATGCTACTGCTTGGAAGACTCTCAGGGAAGGCAGCGCGGAAGGAAAGCTTGTCGGAGGTCACATATTCACATTTCTTGATTTGGCAGGAACTGAATATCTTCCAGATTTCTCAGATAAGATATTATTCTGGGAGGATACAGAAAGCACAACGGCACTGACAGACCGATCCCTGCACCAAATGAAGATGCTTGGAATCTTGGATGAGATTAAAGGCATGATTGTTGGAAGAACAAATAACCTTGAGTATAAAACAGATGACCAAAATTATCCTCTTGATAAAATAATAATAGAGGCAACAAAAGAATATGACTTCCCTATTATTTCAGGTATGGATTTCGGACATACAACGCCAATGTTTACCATCCCTTATGGTATAAATGCAAGGATATCCGCAAACATGGCAGAACAAAGCTTTGAGCTTACTGAGAGCGCGGTTATCTAGTTTTCTTCTTAGCAGATTTTCTTCGTTTAATGTCTTTAGTGGTATTTACTGGCTTCATGAATCTGTAAAGAAGCACTGCCATTGCTATAGTAAATACTGTTGTGCCTAGTAGTGCGTATTCGGAAAAAGATCGTATGTATGCATATGTGGACGCAGCAGAGTCTTCTGCTTGATTTGCGTACGCTATTGCAGCTACTGGCGAGTAATGCATAATGGTCTTTGCCTTGTCAAGATATCTGTACGCAGAACTTAAATCTGGATTGATAAATAGATATCCACTCTCATTAATTTGGTGTATGTACTGCTCAGTGCTATTTATTATGGAGTTAGCATCCTGGAAGGTATAGTTGTTTGCAGATATGCCAGAATTAATAGCATGTGCTGTAAACGTAATAAAAATAAGGAAGAAAAGGGAAATGAAAACCCTCTTATTCATCGTCTCCCTCCAATCAGAGATTTACGTCAAGCTCAAGTTCTTTCTTAAGCTCCCTGTACCTATTTCTGATAGTAACCTCTGTAACTCCTGCCACATCAGCCACTTCCTTCTGGGTTCTTCTTTCTCCTACCAAGGCACCTGCAATATAAACTGCGGCAGCGGATACTCCTGTCGGGCTTCTTCCGCTGACAAGACCTTTCTTCATCGCCTGTTTAAGAAGCACGGAAGCCTTCTCCTGGGCATCTCCACTAAGCTTCAAGGCAGCAATATATCTTGGCACATATGCTGATGGATCAGTGAGTGGTATCTTCAGTCCGAGTTCATGGGTTATTACTCTATAGGTTCTACCAACTTCCTTCTTTGGAACGTTTGATATTGAGGATATCTCATCAAGTGTTCTAGGCATTCCTGCGCTCCTGCATGTTGCGTATAATGCGGCGTTCACTACTGTCTCAATAGGCCTGCCTCTGATAAGGTTGTTCTTTACACACTGTCTGTAAAGAAGCGCTGCCTGTTCCCTGATATTGTCTGGCAAACCGAGATAACTTGCCACTCTGTTCAATTCTGGCAACGCTACAAGATAGTTCCTCTCGCTTGAGTTTGCTATGCTTGCTCTCTTGTGCCATTTCCTCATTCTATAGAGCTGCGCTTGCCTCTTTGATGGCAGCTTCGTTCCTCTAATATCTTTGTTATACATATCAATTTCTGTCACGAGCCCTCTGTTTGGCTTTGTGTACTTTATTGGGGCACCAGTTCTTGCTCTCGCATTTCTTTGATCCGAATCAAATGCTCTCCATTCCGGTCCTGAATCTACTATATTCTCTTCTATAACAAGACCACAGCTATTGCAGATGTACTCTCCTCTTTCATTATCAAATATTATATCAAGACTCTTGCAGCTTGGACATCGTCTGACATTCTCTGTTGGGGATGGCTGCGTTCCTTTATGAGATCTTTGATCTTCAACCTCGCCTTCTTCCGAGATTTTCTTAGTCTGTTTTTTAATCTTCTTGTCTGCCATTCTTAACCACCATTCGGATTTCAAATATAATTGCGCTTTTCCTATAAAAACTTTTATAAAGTTTTCTAAAACCAGCAATAAATAAGTGAAGAATAAGATATTTAAATCTTTTGGTCAACAAACCCATTGAAAATAACGCTCTTTTAAGAGCTCAAGAAAACCTTTCAATAACAAAACTCTAAGTATATTAGAGTGATTCTACGACTCTCGAAAGTGTGAATGATTGGAGAGATGAGATTGCCGATGTCATAATAAAAGTAGCGAATCTCATCTCATATCTCCTCTTATTTGAACTTGATATAGCCATCAAGAGCCAGGGTATACTTGCAAAGGTATACATGAAGTTGGAGAGCCAGAAAGTAGAACGTGAGGTGGCTCCATACATTGGCGCTGTGATGTTTCTCTCATTCAACGGCAAAGAGGCTAATTCAGGACAATACAAAAAGATTTAGTTACAATATGTTTATATATCAGGAAAAAGAAAATTATCATTTATGAGTAGGATAACACAAAATGTCCCTGCCAACGCTGAACCCCTTATACATATCCAAAGAGTAGGTATAGATGGTGCGAGCATAAATGGCAATTTTAATCTCGGGAATATTGCCTACACTCAAGGTCTTCTTAGGGAGGCCGTAGCTGCGTCATGGATTACAGCTCTTTCAGAAATGTCTAGCGATAAGGCTAAAAAAATAATATCAAAGTTAAATGAGATGAATCCATGCATTGTTCAAAGGTCATGGACTACATTTAATGTAACTCCAACAGTCTATCTTATAGGTGGAATGGCAGTTGCATCATATGCCTTAGCTACTATATCTGCACTTGATAATGTTGATCCGAATACACAACTAATCAAAAACGCAATTACAAGGGCGTCTGATGATATTGATCTTGTCTGTGTTCCAGATCTTTTAGGAACCGTAGTTGTTCCAGGATATTCTCACATTAAGACTTACACAAGGAATTTAGTAAGGCACACTCCCGCTGTTACCGTTATAGGAGCGCTTCGCTCTGAGGGTGGAGATGGCTTACCTCTCCCATATGTAGATATATACAGCCCAAATGGAAAGTCAAGGGCAAGATCTATGAATGGAGCTATATTTCCAATATCTAGCATACGTGATACTTTTAACTTAACTTTCGGAGAAGACGTTACAATTCAGTTAGCTCCAATTGAAGCACTGATAACAATGAAGCGCATAGCATCAGCAGAAGGCTCTGGGAGAACCGAGGAAGGTAGGAAAAAGGATGAAAATGATCTTACTATCCTAACCGCAATACAGCGCGAATGAGATCCCGTTGTTCTAACTGCTATGCTACGCATGCAACAACAGATAATTAATGTATACAAAGTGGATAATTATGACCAAAAAAGAAAGATATGCTTATTTTTCTGTAGACGTAGAAGCAGCAGGTCCAGCGCCACCATACAGTATGCTTTCCATAGGGGCAGTGTATACTGGTACTCCTCCAGCAGAGTTTTATTCGGAACTAAAGCCCATATCTGAAGAGTTTGATCCCAAGGCTTTGGAAGTCAATGGCTTTGATTTATCAAAACTCAAGGTTACAGGTCAAGAACCTGAAGCAGTGATGCGCTCATTTTCTGAATGGGTAAAGAAAATTTCTGACGGTAAAAGACCTGTCTTCGTTTCGTACGGAACATTCGACTGGATGTTTGTCCAGTTTTATCTCTCGAAGTATACTGGTGAGATACCATTTGGGCCTAATGGGCTAGATCTAAAATCTTTTAGCATGGGTGTACTCCATCTTCAAACGTGGAGAGAGACCACCGAACAAAAAGTAATGGATCTGATAGGGTTGAAGAGAGATTCATCTAGTGTAGAACATAATGCTTTGGATGATGCAAGAAAACAAGCAAGACTATTTAATCTGTTGCAAGAAATTAGGTCAAGACATGACCGTACAAAATTAAAGGTATAAGATCTTCCTCGTCCTTTCAAATATCTCTTTTAATCAAGTGTTATTATGGTGCCATCAAAAAGCGGACACAATATGCAATCACAAGACGGTGGTGCGCATGAAAAAATACATTCATATTACAGCGATTTTGTTTTAGAGGAGATTAATTCATTTATTCTATCGACAGTTAATTTACTTGGGGTGATTGTTGAGAGGGAGATAACTCAACCAAGAATCTCATTTGTGGGTTTGGCAGATAATTTGGAAGACGATGCCAAATATGATCCGGAAAGCAAAACCATAATAATAAATCTCAATGCATTATTCAGAAATGAAGAAGACAAAAGTGTCTTCAATCCCTACCTTAAGATAGCTATAGCCCATGAACTAACGCATTACCTCACTGATGTTTTACACGAAAAGGCATTTGAATGGAGGAATATTGAGAGAAATGGCGCAGGACCTGAGACTTTATTATTTTACATAAGCGATGAGGGTTCTCGCTGCGAGTTCATTGCTGGATTATTATCTGGAAGCATAAATACAAGGAAGGGTTTGCACAGATTGATTGATGATATCGGCGAGTTGGGATACAATGAGCAGGCAGGCGAGATTTTTATAGATATCTTCAGAATGCTGAAGAAAGGCGGAGATGTCAATAAAGCTCTTTATGATTACATAAGATTAAGAGAGAATGCTCTTGGAGATCACCTTTACATATATGGCATGATTGTCTCTTCAATTATGCTTATTGGCAATGGTCTTGAGAGTGATCCTGAAGCAGCTGAAAGAACGACAATACATGATCTTCTAGTAACTCCTCTTGAGGACATAATATCCAAAGCATCCGGAATAGTTATTGATCGCAGAGTAGATAATGCATATGGAACAATTTACTACAAGGTACTAAAAGAGCTAGAAGAAGAGCAAAAGATGCGAGAGAATGAGCAGCAAAGAGAAAGAGAGGAGAGAATAAGGCGAATGAAAGCACTCCAAGATGTTATAAAGACTAAGAGGTTGAAGGGCACTTATGACATAACAGCCGCAACAAGCATGCTTAAAAATGGTGCCTTAAAAGGGGCTTATAGGAGCAGTAAGGGTAATAAAAAAGAGAAGCTCAAGAGATAGCAAATTGGGCACCATATGCTCTCACTTCGTGCCCTTTTTTATCATCTCGACAACATTCTCCATCTCTTTTCTGCTTTTATTTATATCCTCTATGTTGTCTATTGAATACCATGGCGTTGAGAAAACATATCCAAAGAGCTTCCCCGCGCTGGCCAATGCCGGAAAGAGACTCTCCTCAAGCATTATTCTGCCAGAGGAACCGGAGAGAAGACCAAAGACTGATGGATCGAAAAGATAGATGCCAGCATTGACAAGCCTTGCTTCCCTTCCCTGATCTGGCTTTCTGGTAAAGTTGCTTATCTTTAAGCCCTCTAGCCTTGTAACACCCATGCCATATCTTGATATTGATGTTGTAAGAGCAACGGTTGCTAATGCTCTAGTCTCGATATGCTGCAGGTACATTCCAGCCATATCCAGCCTGAATATATGATCCCCATTTAATGCAAAAAAAGGCGATGTCCCTATCAGCCCACTGACAAGGCTTAATGCACCTTCGGTACCTCTCTGTGCATCCTCTCTTATATAATTAAGCCTTACTCCCAATGCAGACCCATCTCCGAAGTGATCTACTAAGTCATCACTTCCCTTCCCTATTGTGACGAGCACCTCAGATATGCCATTTCTCTTGAGTTCTCCCACCACATACTCCATTATTGGCCTTCCCTTGATTGAGATCATTGGAGGGTAGACTACTCGATTTTCTATCACTATGCCTCTCCCACCAGCAAATATAACCGCTTTCTTTGGCATTGCATGCGTCATGGCAGAATCAAGTAGATGCTCTATCGCATGCGATCTATTTCTTATCTTAACTCCATCTATCCCTGCATCGATTCTTTTTAGCAACTCCTCGTCAAGGGTTATTGTGAGTCTCTTCTTCATTTTATCAGTTCTGTGTACTTACAGTAAATAGTTACAACGATAAATCTAAATATCATTATGAAAACTATGATATAGTATGATAAAGTATGATATAATAAGATATTAAGGTTTTTCTATGAACGCATCCGGAACAAAAACCCTTGGAAGAAACAAAGCGTTATGCGAAGCATTACAATCACAATTGCGCAATGAAGATATGGCATTTGATAATAGGCCGACCATTCTGACCCCAGAAAAATGTCCGGGAAGGTATGCTGGAGAAGTGGTAAGTATCCCACCTGGGTTTTTTCGCATCAGAGCAATGGGCGGGATAAAAACATTCTGCTCTACTGTCCTTCCAAATACCTCCATGATAGCGTTTTCCCAACAATCTATAGATGTTGTGATTAAGCAACACGACAGTGGAGAGAATGTATCCTTCAACGGAATTAATGGAGTAATAGTGCCTCAGAAAACATCGTGCCAGATAAATAATGTCGGAGAGCAGCCTCTGTTTACTGTCTATGGTGCCTTGGATGGGTCGTTCGTTCGAAATCCAATTGGATTTAATCTCAATGCTGTGAAAGAGTATATAAATAAGTATGGCACATCAAAGATTATGGTACCTAATAGACCGTATGGGGAACGCATCGGCGTCGTCAATGGTGGCCTTTTTGGTGAGGGTGCAGATGGAAAAAAGGAGATAGTGTTGGGTCCGCATACCTATGACTTCTCTGCAGGAAACCATCTTTCTCCACAATCAATGCATGTACATTGTCAACTGCACGAAATATTCGTAACATTCTCTGGCATGAGGCTCTTCTATCCTTATAAGGGGGAGATTTTCTTCTTAGAGGCCATGAAAGGGGAAGCAGTGATAGTCCCTCCTGGCTTAGCTCATCTCACAATCATGGACGGAGAGGAACCTACATTCGTATTTAAAGCATCTTTAAACGGAAGCGTAGCAAATGATAAGCGCGTATTGCTCTCTGATGAACATGTTAAAGGATTATCTGAATTACTAAGGCAATAGTGTTTAGATGAAGAAAATAGATGATGTCGGATCTGGGTACTCAATCTGGATCATGCCTGAGGCAGGAGAAGGAGAAAGGTATGCAGAGATTATACGCTTGCTCTCCTCTACCTACTCAACCCCATTCTTTGAACCCCACGTTACGCTGCTCGGCGGACTGTCTGGTAGTGAAGATTCCTTAATTAAAGGGATATCTGATATTGCATCCTCTATACACTCGTTTACGACGCAGTTCGATAAGATTGGTTATCTGGAAGAGTATTTTAGATCGCTCTTTGTACTCTTAAAGAGAGATGCCGAATTAGAATATATATGGAAGACTGCATCTGCAAAGTTTCATCTCCGTCCCGATAGATATATGCCCCACATGAGTCTTATTTATGGATTCATTCCAGAAGAAGAAAAGCAAGAAATTATAAAAAAGATTATGGTAAATGACATCGGAAATGGGTTTCTGGCAAAAAAGCTTGCGCTTTATTCTACGGAAGGACCTGTGGAAAGATGGCAGAAGATTTGTAGTTTTGATCTGTCGCGAGTATAAATATAAAAATTTAGGAAACCTGCTTATCCATCTACGATATTGTAATACTGCCTATACTGTGTTTTAGTGACATCCTCCCACCCGTAAACGGTGTGGGCTTCCCAAGTGAAACATGGATATAGATTATGGAACAAAAATGAATATGTATGTTTGCGATAAAATCATATCATACGGCGGGACACGCCGAAATCTACGCTCAGGGAGATTTTGTAAGGCCTCAAGTCCATGAGGCAATTTTCGCTGAATTGAGAACGTACCAAATGAAACATGGTCTGATGCCATTTTCTCCCGAATGGAAAAAGGGAATTTTCCCAGATGAAGATTCGCCTGATGATTCTGGGCTACTGCTTCTGCGGTTCGCTTTCATCCCACCCCTAAAGGGAACCCTCTGAAGAGGGCGTGGGATTTCCCGCTCACGGTGTTAAGTTTAAATTTTAGAAACATTTTAATTTGTCTTGCTCTTTTAATGCATCCAGCAAAGTAAGCACCCACCACTTGTGGATGTAAAGGATGTTACTTTATCAATATGGGCGTAAAATCCACGCCGTTTACGGATGGGGTTTTGCCTATATCCTTTTCCTACTCTTAAATAATCCTAAATTATGGATGCTGTCATATTTAGTCGCCAAAACCAAATATGCCCAGGGATTTTTAACCTCTGGGAAAATAGTAGAAGTGACTAAATTATTCAATACAGCAACCCTCCAAAAGCAATAAATATCTGAAATGTTGATTAATTTATTATTAAAATCATAACAATCCTAGCAATCAAGACACAACAAAGCCTACTCTCTTCTAAATCAGGCTATAAGAGCAAGAAATTAGAACCAATGCAAGTGATGTAATATGCAAAAAAAACAAGATCCAGTGGTTACTGATAAAATGAAGAAATCAGTATCAGCTTTATTCGATAGTGCAAGGAAGCCAAGTGAACAGAAAGGTTACTTGCAGAGCGTACTGCGCCCAGCTTCTTATCTGGCGCTCTCTGCAATGATTGGCTTAGGGAGTGCTGCATGTGCCAAAACCACAGCTAATGCTGTGCAGGGAACCAAAGAACCGGTCATTGCTGGATACTCAATCAAAGCAACTAAGATCTCAAAAGGAGGCGCAGCAATGCATTTTAAGCTTCCCAAGACAACAGGTGCTGAGGCAGAAGTGAATCTTGAAGGTGAAGGCTTCTCTTTAGTTGCTGGAGTAACTGTCATAAATAGGAGTCATCTAAAAGGGCCTGAGGCCGTGCCTGTATTTTTTGATATACAAAACCCAAGCAAGAGCAGCCCCGAAGTATCTTTGGGGGGCACAGATCCCAGATATTCTACAAACCCTAGGACAACATCTTACTCTTCTGAGATCGTATCTTTGGGAAATGGGACATTCATACTTTCTGTAATGGCCTACAACGCAAAAGGTTCACAACTCTTCATCGACCAGAAGCCGCTCTCCTTACAAGCCCCATTTTCTAATGTAACTGGCAGCTGCAATACTGGAATAGTAGTTGGAAAAGGCACAGCTGCAGAGATAAATGTGAGCAGATGCATGTTTCAGTTATCAATATCAATTGGAGGTAATGAGCAGTGGTCTGCAGTCTTTGCTACCAATTCAGCAGAACCTTTTGTTTATAAAGGACAGCAAACCCAAAGCAGCGTTGTCTTGGGACCAAGAAATCCAGAAAGTGGTGGCTTTATAGTAAAATACAGATAACAAACAGTAAGAGATGGTAATTTTATGGCAGCACAGAGAACCACGCAAAAAAAAGGAGATGGCCTACCACTGAAGATACCTCCGATTACGATAATGACTAGTGCATATGAACAACATATTATTAGCTCGTATGAGCGTATGGTAAAAGATGCACTAACATCTGTGATTCAGAATAGGGAAAAAATGGGGCTGGATCCAAGATTTACGGTATTTCATAATGTCCTTCGCCTAACAGTCCCTGGAAACGGATTTTACACACCAGATTTTGTCCTCAATGCAGCAATGTCTGGGAAACCTATACTAATAGAACCGCATGGTGAGCGATGGCTAAGTCCAGAGTATGTAGAAAAACTGAAAAAAGTAGCAGAGGAGTATGGTCTCCATATAATATTGATATCACATCTAATGAGAGATGAGTTGAACAGAAGAGTGGCATCGTCAGGTACTAAAACAACCAGAGAGATTAGCATGGAAGACATGTTATATGCAAAAGAGCGTTTAAAATTCCTTGGGGGATATTGGCACATCCTACAAGATGATCATGGAAGGATCTTTCTTGAAAGAAAACTTCATTCACTGCTCTCAAACGCAGAAGAGATTGGATACCCTCACCTGATTAAGATGGCAGAGCACTCTGCTGATCTATCCAATTCTGCCACAGCATCACCAAATATCGACAATGAGGCAGTAATAGACGTGGCTTACAGCAATGCTATAAATACAACTGCTGCTTCATTAAAAAGAGCCTGAATATGATACTGATAATTGATACAATGGAGAAGCAAAATCTTCAATGGCACTTCAGAATATGGCAAAGCAGGTGCTAGAGGGCGCCACAGAACCGGATCAAAGGTACAGCCAGATCAGAAAAGTGACATAGAAATAATTACAGAGAGGATTTTGGGCGGTGAGATCTTAACTCCAAAAAACGGCTTTGGTCCAGAATCTGCAGAAATTATTATGAGAGCAAAGAGACAAAGAGGATCATATCAGATGCCGCACTATATTAAAGAGTCCAGCATACCTATCAACCTTAATATTTAATTCAGTGTTTTCATGCCGATTAAACAACTCGAAGCAACAAATAAGAACCCAAAGCAACTTCCAACAAATGGGGACGAACCACTTTTCGTTGTTGATAGAAGGCTTCCTGTAAAAGATGTGGTTACGGGGTGGAAGGAGTTAAATCGACAGCGCACTGAACAGCTAATGCATATTGCATTCGATGTGGCAATGCATGCAAGAAAGGTTGCTGGTGTTGTAGCGGAGGCGGTGAAGGCTTCGATTGTTGTTGCCGTCGTAGCAATCTCCGTTACTGCATACTCGATATCAAAAGAGCCACACCTCTCCAAATCAATAGATAACGTGCCTATAGGGATATCTGCTGCTGGGATATCCTCTCATGAAGGCCAGCCTTTACCTGTCATTACAGACAGGATATTAGGTTATCTTGACATCAAAGAAATTGGTGTTTCTTACGATGCCTTGGGGTCTAACCTAAATGGCTTCGGCCTGGGTACATATAAGGAGATTGTGGGATCTGGCAAAGGAAGCTTTCAATTAAATGCGTTTCTCTTCGGAGGGCAGAATTATGGACAGATCTATTGGGCCCAAAACGTTGTAGAGCTTGATACAAAAACCAACGAGATTTACTTCGCGTTGAACGTCTGGGATGGAATCTCTACTCAGCCAGTCTTAGCATATGATACACCTGCAATGAACTATACATTGCCGATAAAAATAGATCTCTCCATGTCTCTTAAGACCTTTGAAGGATCTGAATATCTCTTCTTCAGTTATCAGATAAATAATGAAGTTTCGATTACTTATTACAAGTACAAATTGCCAAGCACATTCCTTTTGATCTCTTCAGGATTTACCCCAACAGACCTCGTGTTTTGCGGCCCCTACAGTTCCGAGATAGCATATGCTAGCAAAATAGATGCGTCCCTAGCGCTGTATTATGATGATAATGGAAAGCTTCTTCTGTTTTCAAACATAAACACAGAAGACCTTTCACTAATACATACTGGCGAAAGTGCAGCCAACGTAAATGCCTATCTTGGCTCGGATTCTTTCATCAATCTTTCAACAGGAAATCCAACAAATATCAATCTGACAAATTTCAGTCCAGATGTGCCAAAATAGCCAGTACGGTAAATTAATTCAATATTATTAAATATGAAGATCATCATTTCTTAATCTAAAACACCAAAGCCCCAATCAGGAAGGGATATGATTTTTATCTCAGAAGCACATGCAGATATTCTTTATATGTGGAAGAGCACAGAGATATCGCGGTCTCATTTAAGAGATCAAGAGTAATGAGATGCTAAGAAATGTTTGTTACAAATATACTTAACAACGTGAGCGGGAAATCCCACACCGTTTACGGGTGGGAGGATGTCACTATAGTACTTAAAGTGAGTAAATGAGAACAATCGGTTTTAGAACTTCGAATCAGGCAAGAATGAGATCTGCAATAAGCCCAGAACTAATTAAAGATAGCACAGATAAGCAAATTGTAATGGCTGCAAATAAGCATATCCGTGATGCGGTATCAGCTCTTAGAGAGGCAAGAAGAGATGATAGCGAAAAAGGATCTGGAAGAACAATAGAATTATTATTGATAGAATCAGTGATAGGACCGGAAACTTGGAGAACCAAAGCAATAGAGTCTTTAGAAAAAGCCGCATACCAATACCTTGTGCTAAGAAAGGCTAATCCCCCAGAAAGTCTTATTGCAACCCAAGCATACAAAGCAGAGATACGTGTAGAAAGATGGACGAAACGATTAGTCAGAGGTTCTAGAAAAGTAGATTTGATGCCATCACTTATTGAGTCAGGCGAGTTATTTAGAAAGCTATAATACCAATAATCTAATATTATTTTAGTTATTCTTAAATATTTTTAACCGTATTAATTGAAACAAATATTAAATCATGTTTAAATATGGGATGTTTCAAAAATTATTGATTATGGAACATGCTGCTAAAAATACGGGTTGTACTCCCGCAAGCGGTGAATCACCTCGGGCTGAAGCCCGAGGCTTCTTATGAAGCTCCCAGAGTTGATTGCCGACCTGTTCTTGGAACATATTTTGGATATTCATGCCTGTCAATGTAACGTTCTACTGTCTCTGCAGTCA